>NZ_JASBOI010000020.1:0-31096 GCF_039907245.1 Corynebacterium sp. c24Ua_83
CCAAGCAAAAACAAGAAACCCCCAGGCGGACTTAAAACCTGGGGGTTTCTTGCTGACGTTTCAAGAGGAGAATGACCGTTCGTATGTGGATCCTTTCTGTCGACCACTGAGCACTAATCTAAAGTGCCTTCCTGGAAAAACCCTGTGTACGGTCTGCAAGGTCGCTACGCGTTAGATAGGCTTTTCCCGCAAACGATAAAACCCCTGTTCAAGAACCGAAAACGGGCTCGCTGCAACCAGGAATTCTCACTCTGAGGACATGATTGTCCGGGCGAGGGGATAGGGTATTGCAAGACCTACACACGTTCGAGTACGAAATTGGGGAGTGATCCCGCCATGGAAGGCGAAAAATCTACAGCCGCGGCAAACGCGGAAAAAGTAAAGGTCGACCCGCTAATTTTCTGGGTTGCCTTCGGCTTCATCGTTGCCTTTGTCGGCTACGCGATCATCTTCAAGGACAGGGCCGCAGAAAGCCTGCAGACCGGCGCAAACTGGCTGCTGGAGAACTTCAACTGGCTGTACATCGGCAGCATCTCCTTGGCCTTCCTGTTCCTCATCGTTCTCTTTGTCTCCCGCTTCGGCCGCATGCGCCTGGGCGTAGAAGGTGAGGAGCCTGCATTCCGAACTATGTCTTGGTTCGCGATGCTCTTCGCCGGCGGCCTCGGCTCCGTGCTGATGTTCTACGGTGTGGCCGAGCCGATGAACCACGTCGTCAACGTGCCCATGCAGGACGCAGAACCGATGAGCACCGAAGCGATCGGCGAGGCCATGGGCTTTACCCTGTATCACTTCGGCCTGCACATGTGGGTTATCTTCGCCCTGCCGGGCCTTGCTCTGGGCTACTTCATCTACAAGCGTCACCTCCCGCCGCGCGTATCTAGTATCTTCGCGCCCATTCTTGGCGCCAGTATCTACGGGTGGCCCGGAAAGCTTATTGACGCCCTGTCCATCATCGGCACCGTTTTCGGCATCGCGGTTTCGGTCGGCCTCGGTACGCTACAGATCAACTCTGGCCTGGCCAAGGTGTTCGGCGCGGAGACCGTCGCATGGGTGCAGATCAGCATCCTTGTCGTCATCGTGGCGGCGTCGTCCATCTCGGTATCCACGGGACTGTCGAAGGGCATCAAGTGGCTGTCCAACATCAACATCCTCGCCGCAACTTTGCTGATGGTGTTTGTGCTGCTGACCGGCCCCACGCTTCTGCTGCTGCGCGGCACGATGGATGCCACCAGCCTGTACGCGGAGTACCTGCCGAAGATCATGTTCTGGTCCGACTCGCAGCAGGTAAACCCCGGCTGGCAGGGTAAGTGGACGGTCTTCTACTGGGCGTGGACGATCTGTTGGTCGCCTTTCGTGGGCATGTTCGTCGCCCGCATCTCCCGTGGTCGTACCGTCCGTGAGTTCATCGGTGGCGTGCTGCTGCTGCCGACTGCGTTCACCATCGTTTGGTTCTCCGTCTTTGGCTACGCCGGCCTGGACATCGAGAAGAAGGAGCCGGGCGTGCTGACCCAGCCGATCGTGGAGGAGGGCGATCCCGCCACCGCGCTGTTCACCTTCTTGGAGCACTTCCCGTGGACCCTTGCCATCAGCATCCTGGCGCTGTTCGTTATCGCCATCTTCTTCGTCACCTCCATCGACTCTGCGGCGTTGATCAACGACATGTTCGCCGCCGGTGAAGAGGGCAAGACCCCGCTGATCTACCGCCTGCTGTGGTGCATCATGATCGGTGCCGTCGCAGGATCCATCCTGATCATGGCTCCGGATTCCGGAATCGACGCGCTGCAGCAAACCGTGATCATTATTGGCTTCCCATTCGTGCTGTTCAACTTCGTGATGATGTTCTCCCTCGTGAAGGGAATGAACGACGACTCTGCGGCGCGCCCCGAGCCGCCGAGCCGCCAGTGGGGCAAGACCGACTCTGCGGAGAAGCTGGCCGAGCACGAAGCTCGCCCGGCCCCTGGCTATGACAACGAGGGCAACGAGCACGCCCGCTTCGAATACGACGCGGAAGGAAACCTCGTCATCCCTGGCAACGTGCGCATCGAGGGCGACCTGGGAATCGTCGGCGACGTGGACAATGAGGCGGAAGTCGCCCCCGCGCGCCCGATGTACGACCAGGAGGGCGAACTGATTACGGAAGAGTCGACTGAGCCCGAAAGCTCGGCGGACGATGAGGGCGTCAATAAGGAATAGATCAGGAAATGCGTTAAGCACAATCGCACCTACAACATCGGTAGGCTGGATCTAGTACGAATAGACCTATAAAAAAGGAGTGACCATGGTTCAGCGTGTAGGTGTTATCGGTGCAGGTCTAATGGGATCCGGCATCGCAGAGGTCGCCGCCAAGGCCGGCAGCGACGTGCTGGTTTGGGAGGCCAAGCAGGAGTTCGCCGATGCGGGTAAGGCTCGCATCGAGAAGTCCCTGGAGAAGGCCGTCAGCCGCGGCAAGCTGTCCGAGGAGGACCGCGACGCAGCTCTGGGTCGACTGACCTTCACCACCAAGCTCGAGGACTTCGCGGACCGCGAGCTGGTCATGGAGGCCATCATCGAGAACGAGGACATCAAGAAGGACGTCTTCGCCAAGCTGGACGAGATCGTCGAGGACAAGAAGGCGCCGCTGTGCTCCAACACGTCCTCCCTGCCGATCCAGACCATCGCCAGCGCCACCAAGAACCCGGGCCGTGTGCTGGGTCTACACTTCTTCAACCCCGTTCCGGTTCTGCCGCTGGTGGAGGTCATCCCGGCGCTGACCACCGACGAGGACGTCGTTGAGGTGGCTCAGACCTACGCCACCGAGAAGCTGGGCAAGCAGGCCATCCGCGCGAAGGACCGCTCCGGCTTCATCGTGAACTTCCTGCTGGTGCCGTACATGCTCTCCGCAGTGCGCATGGTGGAAAACGGCGTGGCAACCCCGGAGGACATCGATACTGGCATGAAGCTGGGCGCTAACCACCCGATGGGTCCGCTGACCCTGGCAGACATGGTTGGCCTGGATACCTGCGCCTTCATCGCTGACGTCATGTACAAGGAGTTCGGCGACCCGAGCTACGCCTGCCCGCCGCTGCTGCGCCGCATGGTTACCGCAGGCCACACCGGGCGCAAGTCCGGCAAGGGCTTTTACGAGTACAATTAAACCCACGACACTCGCTAGGTAAATTAAGGGTTCGCAACCGTGGATCTGCCTGGCGGGTTGACCCCAACGAAAGGAAGGCCAACATATGTCCATCGACGATCTGAAGAACAAGGCAGAGGGCGCCGCAGGTCAGGCCAAGGAAGCCGCCGGCGAGGCCACCAATAACCAGGACCTGGCTAACGAAGGTCGCGCAGACCAGACCAAGTCCGACATCAAGGACAAGGCCAACGAGCTGAAGGACAAGGCTTCCGACGCTGTAAACAAGGTTCTGGGCGACGCTCAGAAGTAAAACTTAAAACGACAAATTCCCGGCTGAAAAATCAGCCGGGAATTTTGCTATTGCCCGGGGGAGCTCCCGGCGCGCTGGCGCGTGCCGGAGCCTTACAGCGCCTGGTCAACGACCGCTGCCGCGCGGTCGACGATCTCCAGTGCCCAGTTCAGCTGCTCCTCGGTGGTGATCAGCGGCGGGGCGAAGTGCAGGCGGTGGCCCGAAACCATCGGCCAAATGCCAGCCTTCTTCAGCTCGGCGCCGAACGCACCCATGGCCTCGCCACCCATCGGAGTCTTGGCCTCCTGGTCGCTGACGAACTCGATGGCCCAGAAGAAGCCCTTGCCGCGGACGTTACCCACGCTTGGGTGGTTCTCCGCGATCTTCTCCATCGCCGGGGCGATCACGCGCTCGCCCAGCTCGGCAACCTTCTCGAAGGTGTTCTCCTCGCGGTAGACCTTCTGCGCAGCCAGGCCGGGGGCACATGCCAGCGGGTGGCCGGAGTAGGTCAGGCCGCCCGGGTAGGGCTTGTCGGCGAAGCGCTGGTAGACGGCCTCGTTCATCATCACGCCACCCAGCGGCGCCATGCCGGAGTTCACGCCCTTGGCGAAGGTAACCAGGTCCGGCTGCAGATCCTTGCCGCCGTGCTCGTAGGCGAACATCTTGCCGGTACGGCCGAAGCCGACCATGACCTCATCGGCGATGTACAGCGCGCCGTGGCGGTCGCAGATCTCGCGCACGCCCTGCAGGAAGCCCTCCGGCGGGACGATGATGCCGCTGGAACCCACGACGGATTCGATCAGCACGGCAGCCACGTTGTCCTCGTACACCAGGGTTTCCTCCAGCGACTGCAGAGCGCGGGCGCACTCTTCCTCCTGCGTGGAGGAGTAGAAGGCGCTGCGGTATAGGAACGGGCCCCAGAAGTGCTTCACGTCGCCGTCGGTGGTGGGGTTGCCGTGGCGGCGAGCCTCACCGGTGGCCATGATCGCAGAGCCGGTAGCGCCGTGGTAGCTACGGTAGGCCGTCAGGATCTTGGACTTGCCGGTGGTCAGGCGCGCCATACGGATGGCGTGCTCGATAGCGTCCGCGCCGCCGTTGGTGAAGAAGATGTGGGAGAAGTCGCCCTGCGCCTGCTCCACGATCTCCTTGGCCAGCTCGCTGCGCACGTCGTTGGAAAACGCGGGGTTCTGGTTGGTGATGCGCGTTGCCTGCTGCTGGATTGCCTCTACCAGCTTCGGGTGGGCGTGGCCCAGGTTGGCGCTGACCAGCTGGCTGCCCAGGTCCAGGTAGCCGTTGCCCTGGTAGTCGTAGATCCACACGCCCTCCGC
This sequence comes from Corynebacterium sp. c24Ua_83, assembly GCF_039907245.1. Taxonomy (NCBI): domain Bacteria; kingdom Bacillati; phylum Actinomycetota; class Actinomycetes; order Mycobacteriales; family Corynebacteriaceae; genus Corynebacterium; species Corynebacterium sp. c24Ua_83. The sequence goes on from NZ_JASBOI010000020.1 coordinate 4,730, forward strand.
GTGGCTGAGCGGCTGTGGGTTGATCTTCTCTTGCGCCGACCAGCTGTGGAATACATAGTTGCTGTCGTTGTCGCGTACCTGCTGCTCTGCGGTCTTTGCTTCCTCGGTACCGACGCCAACTTTCGCGCCGTCGAAGGTAGTGAACTCGGTGATGTTAGGGGGTAATTCAGTCATTCCCCCAGGCTACTCCTGTGTATTGGCATCGGCAGCGGAGGAGTTGCCTAAGACTGTTCCCGGGTGGCCTGCTCCGTAAAGCTCTCGCCGTAATCTTCGCGGTAATCCTCGCCGTAGTCTTCGTCGTCTTCGGCGCCTGGTTCGGCGAAGCCGAAGCGCTTCAGGCGCGCCCGGTCGGCGGCGGAGGAAGAGCTGGTCAGTTGCAGCAGCTCGTTGTAGATGCCGCCGCTGGTCGCCAGCTCCGCCGGGGAACCGACTTCGCAGACGTGCCCCTTGTCCAGGGTGACGATCTTGTCCACGTCGGCGATGGTGGACAGGCGGTGGGCGATGACGATGGTGGTTCGGCCCACCATCAGCTCGTTTAGGCCGGCCTGCACCACGCGCTCGGCCTTGGTATCCAGCGCAGATGTGGCCTCGTCCAGGATCAGCACGGGCGCGTCCTTCAGCATCGCGCGGGCCACGGCGATGCGCTGCTTCTGCCCGCCGGAAAGGCGCAGGCCGCGCTCGCCGATCAGCGTGTCGTAGCCGTCCTTGAAGTGCATGATGAAGTCGTGGGCGAAGGCGCGCTTGGCCACCGCCACGATCTCCTTGTCGGTCGCGTCGGGCTTGGCGTAGGCGATGTTCTCCCGCACTGTGCCGGAGAACAGGGCGGGTTCCTGGAACACCACGCCGACGGAGCTGCGCAGCTCCGCAGCCGTCATGTCCGCCACGTCTTTGCCGCAGACCTTAAGCTGCCCCTCGGTGGGCCGGTACAGGCCCAGCAGCAGGTTCACCAGGGTGGACTTGCCGCCGCCGGATTCGCCGACCAGCGCCACCTGGTCGCCCTTGGCCGCCTGGAAGGTGACTTCGTGGATGACGGGCTCGCCCTTGAGGTACTCGAAGCTCACGTGGTCGAAGTCGATCACCGGCCCGGTTTCCGGGGCGGATAGCTGCGGGCGCACGGCCTGGTCCACATCCTCCTGGGAGACCAGCATCGGCCCGCCCGGGCGGGCGGCCTCCAGCAGGGGAGCGGTGGCCGAAGGCTCCTCCAGCTCCTCCATGGTCTCGAAGTACTCGCGGGAGCCCGCGGCGGCGCGCTGGGCGGTATCCACCATCCAGCTCATCATGCCGGCCGGCTGGCGGGCCATCACCACGTACTGCAGCAGTAGAACCATGTCGCCGAGCGTGAAGTCGCCGTGCAGGGTGCGCCAGAACAGCATCAGGTAGATGGCGAAGAAGATGATGTTCATCCCGCCCATGCGCAGGACGTCCATGAAGTGCCACCAGCGGGATTGCTCGCGCGTCAGTTGGATCGTGTCTGCAAAGTGCTTCTGGAACAGCCGCAGCTCGCGCAGCTCCGAGACGAAGGACTTCACGACCTTCACCTGGCCGATGACCTCCGCAAAGCGCCCCTGGGCGACGTCGATGTGCTCGTTCTTTTCCTTCTCCCACACCATCCACTTCTTGGAGGTCAGCATGGTCAGGTACAGGTACATCGGGAAGATGATGGCCAGCAGTAGCGCCAGCGGCCAGTAGTAGATCGCCGTGATGACCAGGATCATCACCACGGTGATCAGCATGGAGAAGAAGTTGTTGGCGAAGGACTTGATGAAGTCCGTCAGCCCCAGGATGGAGCGGTCCAACCGGGAAATGATGGTGCCGGTGACCTGCTTGTCGTAATAGCCCTGTGGGAGGGCCAGCAGTTTGGCGTAATAGCGGTTGGAAAGGATCTGGCGCATCCGCATCGCCATCACGTCGCCGAACCAACCGCCGATGTTGCGGATGATGGTGTTCGCCAGCTCCACCGCCAGCAGCCCGACCGCGAGCCAGATGACGGTCTTCGTAGCGTTTTCAATGGCGGTGTCGGAAGCACCACCACCGCCGACGGTGTCCACGATCGTGTCGGTGGCCAACTTCACCAGGAAGGGAGTAGCCAGTGCCAGCCCCGCGGTGACGAGGCTGGTGATCATCACAATGATGTAGAACGGCCACAGTTCCTTGGTGGAACGCAGGATACGGCTAAAGGCATTAATCACACCTAGCCAAGTTAATTGTTCACGTGCGCCTTAGCGAATTCCGCGATGCGGTCCAGGGCCTCGTTGAGGATCTCCCGGGACGTTCCGAAGTTGATGCGCACATGCCCCGCACCCTGGGCGCCGAACATGGTGCCCTCGTTGAAGGCCACACGGGCGCCTTCCAGCAGCTTCTGGCCCGGCTTCTCCTCCAACCCCGGAACCTCGCTGAGGTCTACCCACAGCAGGAAGCTGGCCTCGGGGCGGATGAACTTCGCGCCGGGCAACACCTCCGGCAGGCGGCGTTCGAGCAGATCCAGGTTGCCCTGTAGGTACTCCAGCTCGCTGTCCAGCCAGGCCTCGCCGTCTGTGTAGGCGGCCTCGGCGGCGACCTGCCCCAGCGTGGAGGAAGATCCGGTGCGCAGCGGGCTGACCTTCGCCATGGCCGCGCGGTCGTCCGGGTTGGTGAAGATCATCTGCGCGCAGTGCAGGCCTGCGGTGTTCCAGCCCTTCGAGGTGGCCAGCACTGTCACGGTCACCCGCGCAGCGGTCTCGCTGAGCGTGGCCAGGGGAGTGTGCTTGTGCGGCGCGTAGACCACCGGCGCGTGGATCTCGTCGGAGATCAGGCGCACGTTGTACTTGTCAGCCAGTTCCACCAGCTTGGCCAGCTCTTCGGGGCGCCATGCGCGACCCAGCGGGTTGTACGGGTTGCAGACGATCATCGCGCCCACGCCCGCCGGGTTGTCGGTGCTGGCGAAGGCGGCCTCCAGGGCCGCGTAGTCGAAGGCCCACTCTTCGGCGCCATCCTTTTCCACCTTGGTCATCTCCACCTCGACCTTCGGGCGCTTGACTGCGCTCGGAACGTCGAAGAACGGGTGGTAGCTCGGCACGGGGACGATCACGTCGGAGCCCTGGGGCGTCAATTCGTCGATGGCCGAGGCCACGCCCTTAACTACGTCCGGCACGAGCCGCACCCACGTCGGGTCGATCTGCCAGCCGAAACGGCGATCCAGGAAGCCGGCCAGCGCCTTCTCCACCGAGCCGTTGCGGCGCTCGTAGCCGAAGTATTCGCGGTCCACGCCCGCCTGGATGGCCTGCTTGACGGCGGGGCAGGTGTCGAAGTCGGTTTCGGCGACCCACAGGGGTAGGACGTCCTCGTCGTAGACGGTCCACTTCATCGTCCCGCGGGCGCGCAACGTGGCGAGGCCGGGGACGGATACGGCGGAATCCTGCGGACGGGTGTTCTGGGTGTGCTGGGGGTTCTGGGGGCTGTTGTTTTGGGTGGTTGCGTTCATAGCCTCCCACCCTAGCACTCTAGACCGAGCTGTCTAGTAGCCGTCTAGAAACGGCCTATTGCGGGCGCTGGACTAGCCCGAGTTGAGCCCTAGCGGGTCGGGTACAGTTCCGGATAATCTTCCCGAATCTGCTGGTAGGCATCTTCCGCCACCTCGCGGGTCACCTCACCCCGCGCGGATGCGTCCGTGTCGAAACGCCGCACCATACGCCGCGAACCATAGCGCGGCCACTCCGGATCCTCCCCGCGGGCGAAGCGCGCGACGATCCCGTGAAACTCCGTCGCCAGCGGCTGCAAGCGCTCAGCCGCGGACTCGCCGCAGAAATACTTCACTGTTTTGGGCGCGACCGTGAGGGCGTCAAAAACCAAAGGCAGATCCGCGCAGTGCCAGGCCGATTGGCTCCCGTGAAACTCATAGGCCCAGCTCGTATCGCGTTTCTCCTCCATGATCGCCACGGCCCAGCGTTTGATGGCCGAATCACCGATGGCCATTCCTATCGGGTTTTCTGACGCCCACCGCACCCGCGCCCCCAGCTTCCGTTCCGCGTACCGCCCCAGCGCCTTGGCCGGTTGCCGAACCAGCGGGTTCTTGGAACTCAAGCGCTTGTCGATGGCGCGGGCGAAGGGCATCTGTGTGAACTCCTCGCGCAGGGTACCGATCAGCAGTGGCACGTCGCGCAACTCGCTGGGCCGGAAAGGATACGGCCCCACGGCGCAGTCCGTGCTGTAGAAGCGGGCGTAGCGCCGATAGGCGCGCTGCAGCTGTTCGGGGGAGAGGCTGTCCAGGTGCTTGCTGGTCAGCGGGCCGCCGAGGACCGCGCGGGCAACATGCTCGCGGCTCGGCCAGCCCTCGCGCGGGAACCCGGGGCTCAAGATCACGGCGCGGTGCACCAAGCCTTCGGTGCGCGGATTGCACAGCGTCCAGGCCGTCAGCGCGCCGCCGGCGGACTGACCCATCAGCGTGACTTGCTCCGGATCTCCGCCAAAAGCCGCGATGTTGTCCCGCACCCAGCGCAGGGCGGCCACAATATCCTCGGCGCCGCGGAAGTACTCCGGCTCGGTGTTCGGATCGGCCGAAGCGTCCACGTCGGCGGGGTGATCCTCGTCCAGCAGAGGCAGGAAGCCCTCCAGGCGGTAGCGGTAGTTCAGTGAAACGTAAACGAAACCCTCCTCGGCGAAGCGGACGCCCTGGTACCAGAGTTCGTCGGCGAAGCCTTCCTCATAGCGACCACCGTGGATGAACACGATTACGGGTGCCCCAGGCTTGGTGCTGGTTGTGGGGGTGGAGCCAGATCCAGACTTGGCCATGGGGTGGAAGTCAGACTCGATGATGGAAGGGGGTGCGTCGACCGGGCAGGTGATGGATAGGGATTGGCGGTGGGTGGTGGTAGAGGGGTCGCCGAAGAAAAATTTAAAAGGGACGGCAGGGGAAGGAGGGGCGAAGCGTTCGCCCGAGGCATAGGGGATGGACTCGAAGCGGAGGACGGAACCGCGGAGGAAGCCACGACTGCGACCCTGATTGATGGCCACATCAACGTAGTCCTTGGCCTCAGGGATAGAGTAGGGGATCATGGATTACCTCCAAAACGCTTCCGAACTGCCTTATGAACTGCCCGACTTCGCGGCTGTCGACCTTGCCGAGCTGGTGCCCGCCTTCCGCACCGCTCTGGTGGATCACGCCGCGCAGATCGCGGCGATCGCGAACAACCCTGAGTCTCCCACCTGGGAAAATACCGCCGAGGCGTGGGAAGAATCGGGGCAGATGCTGCAGCGCGTGCTGGCCATTGTTTTTAATTATACGGGCGCAAATGCCACCGATCAGGTGCGCGAGATCGAGGCGACCATCAGCCCGGAGCTGGCGCGGCACTTCAGCGAAATCCGGCTGAACCGGAGGCTGTGGGAGCGCATCTGCGCCCTGCCCGAGCAGCCGGAAGGCAGCGAGGAGGAGGCCCTGCTGCGGGAGCTGAAGAAGAGCTTCATTCGCGGCGGCGCGGAGCTGGACGATGCACAGCGGGCAAGCCTGCGCGACATCGACGCCCAGCTGGCCGAGCTGACCACCGCCTTCGGGGCGCAGCTGCAGACCGCCACCGAGGACGCGGCGGTGCTGCTGACCGACGAGGCCGAGGTCGCGGGGCTGAGCGCGGCGGACAAGGAGTACTTCGCCAAGGCCGCCATCGAACGTGGGGAGGAAGGCTGGCTGATTCGCCTGGGCCTGCCGAGCATCCAGCCGGTGCTGGAGTCTCTGGAGAACCCGGCTGCGCGCGCGAAGGTGCACGAGGCGTCGCTGAACCGCGCGACCGGCAGCAACGAGGCCACACTGCTGCAGATCGTGCGCCTGCGCGCCCAGCGCGCCGAGCTGCTGGGCTTTGCCAATCACGCCGAGTTCGTCGCCGCCGCCGAGACCGCCGGTAGCCTCGCGGCGGTCGAGGATCTGCTGAATCAGGTGACGCCCGCCGCCGTGGCGAACGCGCACGGAGAGTACAAGCGGGCGCTGGACAAAATGGCCGTGAGCGGCACATCGAGCGCAGCGGACGCAGCGGACACAGCGGGTACAGCGGGTACAGCGGGGCTGAGCGGTGCCGACTGGCCCTACTGGGATGCCCAGCTGCGTGCAGAAGAGCTGGACGTCGACGAAGCCGAGCTGAAGAAGTACTTCCCGCTGGAACAGGTGATGGTCGACGGTGCCTTCTTTGCCGCCAAGCGCCTCTACGGCATCGACGTGCGGGAACGCACCGACCTAGCCGGCTACGCGCCGGGCGTGCGGGTATGGGAAGTCACTGAGGGGGAAGAGTCGCCCGTCGGCATCGGCCTGCTGCTGACCGACATGTACGCCCGCCCCACCAAGCGCGGCGGCGCGTGGATGAACTCCTTCGTCGAGCAATCCAACCTGCTGGGCAAGGCGCCTGTGGTAGTCAACGTCATGAACATCGCCGAACCCGCCGAAGGCGAGCAGGCGCTGCTGACCCTCGACGAGGTGCAGACCGTCTTCCACGAGTTCGGCCACGCCCTGCACGGCCTGCTCTCCGACGTGCGCTATCCCACGCTGTCTGGCACCAACGTGCCCCGCGACTTCGTGGAATTCCCCAGCCAGATCAACGAAAACTGGGCCCTGGAGCCCGCCGTGCTGCGCAACTACGCCCGCCACGTGGAAACCGGGGAAGTCATCAGCGGCGAGTTCGTCGACGCGATCCGCGCCCAGGCGAAGTGGGGCCAGGGGCTGGCCACCACCGAGTTCCTGGCCGCCTGTTGGCTGGACCTGGCCTGGCACAAGCTCTCCGCCGCGGAGGCGGAGAAGCTCGCCGCCACCGACGATGCCGCCGCCCAGGTGGAATCCTTCGAGGCCGAAGCCCTGGAGCGCGCCGGGTTGGACGTCAACGGTGCCCTCGCCCCGCGCTACCGCTCGGCTTACTTCAACCACATCTTCGCCGGTGGTTACTCCGCCGACTACTGGAGCTACCTGTGGGCGGAGGTGCTGGACGCCGACGGTTTCCAAGCCTTCGTCGATACCGGCGCTGCAGTGGGGGAGTCTGGGGAGTCTAATGACGACGCCGCCGACCTCGACGACGATGATGTCCGCTTCGCGGGCGAGCGTTTCCGCCGCATCATCCTCTCCCGCGGCGCTAGCATCGACTTCGAAGACGCATTCTGGATGTTCCGCGGCCAGCAGCGCAACGTGCAGCCACTACTTGACCGCCGCGGGCTGAGCCAGGGGTAGGCGTCAAGAAAAATACAGAAGACCAACAGAGAAACAGGGAATCAGAAAGGGTGAGCGCCACCAATGATGGAATGGCTGATCAACGCGCCGGTGTGGATCCAAACCCCGCTGGTGTTCCTCGCCCTATTCGTGGTTTGCACCGTGTTGGCCTTAGTATGGCAGGTGATTGCGCTGCGGATTTTCCCCGCCAGCGCGGAGGAACAGCGCGTGCACGGGGCGCTTTCGCTGCACGAGATGTTCGCGAGCCGCAGCTCGGTGCCGTTAGACGGCGACGCTAAGCGCAGCGCCGGAGACGACCAGAAGCGCTAAGACGGACCAGAAGTGGTCAGAAACAGAAACAGAGACAGAAGAGACGGAGAGGACTAGCAGCCGATGAAACACCACTCCAAGGTGCGCCAGGCGTTGGCCCTGCTGCTGGTTCTGCTGCTCGTGGCCTGGCTGGCCACCAGCGTCTTCTAGCTCAGCGCGCTCCCAGCGAGCGCGCTGCTAGCCCTCGCCGCGGGTGGCGGCCAGCACGTCGCGAGCCAGTGGCATGTTCGCCAGATCCTCCACCAGCACTGGGTTGCCCGCGCCGTCACACAGCGGTACGCGCCAGTTCGGGTACAGGTCCTGCGTGGTGCCCGGCTGGTTCTGCGCCCGCAGATCTCCCACCAGATCCACCAGCGCGGCGCAGCGCAGCAGCGACGGTGTCTGCGCAATGTAGCGGTGCATGGCCCGCAGGATGTACGAGACATCCGGGCGGCGCTCGCGCCCGTGCCGCGGATCGTCCAGTTCCTGGCGCAGGTCGTTAAGGAAGTAGCCCTCGCAGTCCATTCCGCGGAAGCCACCGTGGCGGGCGATGGTGCCCAGCACGTCGACCTGCCAGTTGGCATCCTCGGCGAACTCGTCGTCCGAGCTGCGGGTCAGCACTCCCAGCTCCTCGCGCAGGTCGATGTGCCCGCCGCGCAGGTAGCTGGCGGTCGGGGGCAGGTCGTGTGTGGTCACGGAGGTCAGGCAGGTACGGCGGTAGGCCTCCGGCGGTTTCGCCCCGTTGGCGTCACCCTCAAACCACACGATCGAGGTCCCCATCACGCCGCGGCTGGCCAGGTAATCCTGCACCCACGGCTCGAAGGTGCCCAGGTCCTCGCCGACCACTACGGCACCGGCGCGGTGAGCCTCCAGCACCAGCGCACCGACCAGCGCCTCGTGGTCGTAGGTGACGTACGTGCCCAGGGTGGGGGATTCCATGCGCGGGATCCACCACAGGCGGAACAGCCCCAGCACGTGATCGATGCGGATGCCGCCGGCGGTGCGCAGGATCGTACGCAGCATGTCGCGCCACGGACGGTAGCCTTCTTCGGCCAGCTTCCAGGGATGCCACGGCGGCTGCGACCAGTCCTGGCCCTGCTGGTTGTAGCCATCCGGCGGGGCGCCCACGCTGGCTCCGGGAGCCAGCACGTCGGCCAGAGTCTGCGCGTCTGCGCCGCCGGGGTGCACGCCCACGGCCAGGTCGGCCATCAGCCCGATGCTCATGTGTTCGGTCAGGGTGTTTTGAGCGTGCAGCTCCTGCTCCTGGCAGATCATCTGCATCCAGGCGTAAAAGTCGCTAGTCAGCGCCGGATCGTTGGCTGCGCGCTCGCACCATTCAGTGAAGCCCACCAGCCCCTCGCCCTCGCGCTCGCGGAAGGCACGCAGCTGCTCCGCGCGCTCGTCGCCGATCCCTGCGGCGTACAGCAGGTGTAGGGCCTTGATTTTGGACGCCACCACGGGGTCCCGCTCCAACAGGTCAGCCGTGTGATTGCGCTTCTTCAGCGGGGCGGCGAGCTGCTCGATCTCCGCGTGCAGCTCGGGGTGTGCGGCGTACTCAGGAGTGTTCTCCACCCGGATGTAGATGGGGTTGGTGTACCGGCGGGTGGTCGGCAGGTAGGGGGAATCCTCCACCGGGGGAGCGGCCTCCGCTGCGTGCATGGGGTTTACCAGCACGAAGTCCGCCCCGCCGAGCTTCTGCAGGGAATCGCTCAAGACCTCGAGCGTGCCGTAATCGCCGATGCCCCAGGCACCGCGGTCGCGCAGGGAGTACAGCTGCGCCATTACTCCGGTGCGCGGGGCATCCGGTAGTTCCAGGGCTTGGGGGGAAACCAGCAGGGTAGAAGTAGCCTCCGTGGAATCGGCACGGGCCTCGAGTTGGTGCCAGCCCGCGGGCAGTGCGGGAAGCTGGAATGTGGCGGTGCCGAAAGTGGTGGCGGCGGCTTCAGCGCCGACGGTGATGGGATCGACCCATTCATTGAGCTGTTCCAGCTCGATCGTGTCGCCGTCTTCAGTATGGACCTGCACCTGCAGGGATTCGCCGTCGATGCAGTGGACATGCAAGGTGCGCGGGCGGTTGGCGATGGCGGTGATGGTGGGGGCGATCATGCGGCTGTAGCGGGTGTGCAGTAGATCCTCGATGGCAGTCTGCACAGCGTCTTCGGTCAGCGCGGCGGGGTCCTCCGGCAGATCCAGTCCCAACTCGCGGAGCGCGAAAAGTACAGTGCTGCTTTTCACATCCACCCGCTGGCCGTCCTGGCCGGTGTACCAGGTGGCCACGCCGCATTCGGCGGCCAGTTCGTTGAGGATTGCGTTGACATCGGGGGCGATCTGTCCGCCGGGTTCCACAGAGCTAGTCACAACTGCCATTGTGCAGGGCACCGGGCGCATCTTCCACTTTTCCAGCCTTTTGCAAAAAAAGGGGCGAGCGGGACAGCGGGGAGATAGTGGGGAGAAGGCCGCAGCAGCGGGTGTGGGGAATTTTGCCGAAGGTTCGACGTGATTCACGCCACTCATATATGGTTGTAGAAGTATAAGTCACGTTGAGGCTGCGGGCGCAACGACCGAAATTGCGCCCGTTATTCACGTAAAAACCCAGGTCAGGCAACTGTCAGGACATGAACAAAGGGAGCAGCATGACGGAGTACACCTCTGAAGCCCTATACACGATCGACGAGCACGAGACCTGCCTAACGGCAGTCCGTGACCTCGGCGCCGAATCCCCAGACGGGGTGCTGTTTAAGCGTCCGAAGAACTTCGACTGGGTGGACGTCACCGTCTCCCAGTTCCTGGACGACGTTTACGCAGTAGCCAAGGGCCTGGTTGCCAACGGTATCGAGCAGGGCGACCGCGTGGTCATCATGTCCGACACTCGCTACGAGTGGACTGTGCTGGACTACGGCATCTGGGCTGCCGGCGGCATCACCGTGCCGATCTACCCGTCCTCCTCCACCTCCCAGTGTGAGTGGATCGTGGGCAACTCCGGCGCGAAGCTGGCCATCGCTGAAAAGTCCGGCCACACCACCCGCCTGAAGACCTTCGTCAAGGAAGGCGACCGTCCGGAGGGCGACAAGTCCGCGCACCTCAAGCGCGTGCTGGAGATCAACAGCGGTGCCATTGACATCCTGGTTAACGACGGCCAGGAAGCTGGCATCGGGCAGGACGTCCTGGAAGAGCGCATCGCCAACACCCGCCACGATGACGTTGCCTCCATCGTTTACACCTCCGGCACCACCGGCCGTCCAAAGGGCTGCAAGCTGACCCACCACAATTGGCTGGCTGAGGCCCGTGCCATCCTGACCCACCCGGTCGGCCGCGCCGCTGCTTTCGGTTACCGCAAGCTGACGTTCCTGCCGCTGGCGCACGTGTTCTCCCGCGCGATGGCTCACGCTGCCACCGTCGGTGGCGCTACCCAGACCCACTGGAGCGACATGAGCACCCTGGTTGCTGAGTTCCAGCGCACCAAGCCGAACCTGATCTGCTCTGTTCCGCGCATCTTTGAGAAGGTTCACGCGGGTGTGAAGTCCAAGGCCACGGAGGGCGGTGGCGTCAAGGCCAAGATCTTCAACTTCGCAGAGCGCGCCGCAGTCGACTACTCGAAGGCTCTCGATACCGACGAGGGGCCATCGCTGAAGCAGAAGATCGACCGCGCCATCGGTGACAAGCTGGTCTACTCCAAGGTGCGCGAGGCTATGGGTGGCGAGCTGGATTACGCGATCTCCGGCGGTTCCGCACTGAACCCGGAGCTCATGCACTTCTTCCGTGGCGTGGGTGTGACTCTGTACGAGGGTTACGGCCTGACCGAGTGCACCGCCGCAGCCTGCACTAACTTCGCCCCGGACAACATTATCGGCACCGTCGGCCGCCCGCTGGGTGGCATCACCGTCAAGATCGCCGATGACGGCGAGATCCTGCTGAAGGGCGACATGGTCTTCGCCGGCTACTGGGAGAACGAGGAAGCTACTGCGGAATCCTTCACTGAGGACGGCTTCTACCGTACGGGCGACCTGGGCAAGTTGTTGCCCACCGGCCACCTGAAGATCACTGGCCGCAAGAAGGAAATCATCGTCACCGCCGGCGGCAAGAACGTCTCGCCTGGCCCGATGGAGGACATCCTGCGTTCCGCCCCGCTGATCTCCCAGGCCATGGTCGTCGGTGATGACCAGAAGTTCGTCGGCGCCCTGATCTCCCTGGACGAGGAAGCCGCCAAGAAGTGGAAGGAAAACAACGGCATCGCCGAGAACGTCTCCATCCGCGAGCTGGCGAAAAACCCGGTTCTGCGCTCCGAGATCCAGGATGCGATCAACGAGGCCAACGCCACCGTTTCTCACGCAGAGGGCATCAAGAAGTTCCGTATCGTCCACCGCGACTTCACCGAGGAGAACGACGAAGTCACCCCGTCGCTGAAGTTGAAGCGCTTCGTTGTGGCGAAAAACTTCGCCGACGATATCGCTTGGATTTACAACTCAAAGTAAGTTAAGAAATCCACTCCACGACACCGGCCACGCCTCCACAGGTGGCCGGTGTTCTTGTTTTAGAGTTGTCTGCGGTATCAACCAACACATGGGCTGTGACGGGCCCAGGGGAGAGGAGAACGCGTGCACTACGATGCTGCCCTGCGCGTTCGCGAGCTCACCCAAAATATCTACGACATCGGCGACGAGATCGCCGATTACATCAACCACGTCTCTCAGGCCATCGCTGATTGGGATGCTGACCTGGTGGAAGACTGCCTGCTGGAGCTGGCGGAAATCGTCGCGGAAGGCCGCGCTGAGGTGCGCCCCGGCCTGTCTGAGCTCAACGGTCTGCGCCAGGCTTTCGTCTCCGGCGTGCGCGCCGGAAGCATGTCGGGCGTGACTCCCTCGCGCACCCCTCGCGCCCTCGGCGGCAGCGTTGCGCGCGGCAGCGACTACCCGCACCCCGGCCGCACCTTGAGCTTTATGCACAGGAAGCCCGGTGCGTCCGCTCGCCGTTCTCTTTCTGACGCCACCACCCCAACCGCCGCCGGCACCAGCGACCCGCGCAGTGCCCGTGGCGCGGAGTTCGCTGATACTTCCGCCGAGCACGCCCCGGCGACGATGGCCTCCACGGCCTCCTGGCGCATGTGGCTGCGCGAGCAGGCCGAGCGTATCCGCGCGGACCTGCGCGAGGTGGAGGACTGGGTGATCAACCAGACGCAGTGCGCCCTGGAATCCCAGTCCGTGCTGCTGCCGCAGGCATACGTGAAGGCCGAGCAGCGCACCATCGAGCTGGTGGGCCACTGGCGGGAGGTCATCGCCCGCCAGCCAGAGCTAGCCGCGGGCATGCGGGGCGAGGCGCCGCCTGAGTTCTTGGCAGAGCGCGCTCGGGTGGAGGAGATCGTTGGTCGCCTGCAGCGGCGCAAGCGCGGCACTGCGGTCTAGCGCCAGGACCGCCAGCACTGCTAGTACTATGCACGTAGTATGCATGGCCTTTATATCCACGTTCCTTTTTGCTCCACCCGCTGTGGCTACTGCGACTTCAACACCTACACACCGCAGGAGCTAGGTGCGGCAGACGGCAGCGCTGTGGCTGGCAACACCATCCCTGGCTACCTGGATGCCCTGGAGCGCGAACTGGAGGTCGCCGCCGAGGTGTGGGATTACCCCGGCGAGGTACAGACCGTCTTCTTCGGTGGCGGCACGCCCTCCATGCTGGGCCACGAGGGGTTGGCCCGGGCGTTGAATGCTGCCCGCCGCACGATCGGCCTGGCACCCGACGCGGAGGTCACCACCGAGGCGAACCCGGAATCCACCAGCCCGGAGTTCTTCGCAGGCTTGCGCGAGGCCGGCTTCAACCGCATCTCCTTGGGCATGCAGTCCGCGATGGGGCATGTGTTGAAGGTGCTGGAGCGCCAGCACACCCCAGGCCGCCCGATTGAGGCCACCCGCGAGGCCAAGCGGGCCGGTTTCGAGCACATCAACCTGGACGTCATCTACGGCACCCCCACCGAGACCGACGACGATCTGCGGCGTACCCTCGACGCGGTGCTGGAGGCGGACGTCGACCACGTCTCCGCCTACTCCCTGATCGTGGAGGACGGCACGGCCATGGCGCGCAAGGTGCGGCGCGGCGAGCTGCCCGCCCCGGACGAGGACACTCTGGCGGATCGTTATGACGCCATCGACGCCCGCCTGCGCCAGGCCGGTTTTCGCTGGTACGAGGTCTCTAACTGGGCCAAACCCGGCGGCGAATGCCAGCACAACCTGATCTATTGGCGCTCCGGGCAGTGGTGGGGCGCAGGCCCCGGCGCCCACGGATGCGTGCGGCTGCGCGGGGAAGGCCACAGCGAATCAGGCCTGGTGAGGTTGGTGAATGCGAAGCGTCCGGCGACCTATTGGAATGGGCTGCTGGGTGAGGCCGAGGGGGCGTCAATAAGAAAGGACGGCCTACCCGTGCCAGGGTCGGTGGTGACGACCGAGCGCTTAAGCAACGACGACCTGCGCACAGAACAGGTGATGCTGCGGCTGCGGCTGGCCGAGGGGCTGGACCTGGCGGAGCTGGCGGGCGGAAGCGACGGCGCGAACAGTGCTAATACCGTCCGGAACGCCGAGCTGGGGCAGGTGATCGAGCGCTACACAGGCCTGGGGCTGCTGGATAAACGCGGCGAGCGCCTAAGATTGACGGATAAAGGGCGCTACCTGGCCGACGGAATCGTCACGGACATCGTGTTGGCGCTCGGGCTTTAAGGGCCAATCGAGAGCTAATTGAGGCTAATCGGACTCACGCGAGGAGTGAAGGATTTGTCGAGCGGAACTGAACACAGAAGGAACCAGGTGCTGCGGGCGATCGTCAGCGACTTCATCGCCTCGCACGAACCGGTGGGCTCGAAGATGCTGGTGGATAAGCACCAGCTGGGTGTTTCCTCCGCGACGATCCGCAACGACATGGCGGTGCTGGAGGCCGAGGGCTACATCACCCAACAGCACGCCTCCTCCGGGCGCATCCCCACGGTGAAGGGCTACCGCCGCTTTGTGGACGGCATCAACGAGGTCAAGCCGCTGAGCACCCCGGAGCGCCGCGCGATTCTGGACTTCCTGGAACACGGCGTGGACCTAGAGGACGTGCTGCGCCGCAGCGTGCAGCTGCTATCCCAGCTGACCCGCCAGGTGGCCGTGGTGCAGATGCCGGACCTGCGGCGCGGGCGGGTGAAGCACTGCGAGCTGGTGAAGTTGGGCAGCCACCGCATCCTGCTGGTGCTGATCACCGACACCGGGCGCGTGGACCAGCGCAACGTGGATCTAGGCCAGCCGATCAGCGACGACGACCTGCCGCGGCTGCGCGACCTGGTGAACTCCGCGATGGTGGGGCGCACCCTGGACGACGCATGCACGAACATCGCCGCGCTGGCGAACGAGGCCAAGGGCAACAGCATGCCCGAGGAGCTGCGCGACGTGGCACTCGTGGTGACGACCGTGCTGGTGGAGACCCTGCTGGAGCGCCCGAATGACCGGCTGATCCTGGCGGGCACGCCCAACCTGATGCGCACCAGCGAACTCAGCCCCGTGGTGGAGGCCCTGGAAGAGCAGGTAGTGGTGCTGAAGCTGCTGAATAGCGTGCGTGACCTGCAGGTGCAGGTGAGCATCGGCGAGGAGAACGAGGACGAGGAGCTGCGCGGCGCCTCCGTCGTATCCGCCGGCTACGGCAATGCCAACGCGGTGCTCGGCGGCATGGGAGTGGTGGGGCCAACCCACCTGGACTACTCCGGCACCATTTCCTCTGTGACCGCCGTGGCGCACTACGTCTCGCGGATTTTGAGCGAGGAGTAGGAATAGTAGGATAGTGCAGTTGGTTTAGGACTAAAGACTGCAAGCAGCTTCAAGATAGACGTGAAAAGGACCCGCTGAACGTGGCTCGAGACTATTACGGAATCCTCGGTGTGGATCGCGACGCTACGGACGCCGAAATTAAGAAGGCGTACCGCCGCCTGGCGCGCAAGTACCACCCGGACGTCAACCCTTCCGAGGAGGCTGCGGAGAAGTTCCGCGAAGCCTCCCTGGCCCAGGAGGTGCTGACGGATCCGCAGAAGCGCCAGATCGTGGACGCTGGTGGCGACCCGGAGGAGCAGGGCTTCGGCCAGCCGGGAGCCGGTGGATTCGGAGGCTTCTCCGGCGGCGGCCTGGGCGACATCTTCGACGCATTCTTCGGCGGTGGCGGCGGGGCACGCGGCCCGCGCGAGTCCCGCGTGCGCCGCGGCAACGATGCGCTGGTGCACCTGGAGGCCACGCTGGAGGAGGTCTACGCGGGCATCGACCGCGAGATCACCGTGGAAACCGCCGTGCTGTGCGACGTGTGCGACGGCTCGGGCTCGGCCTCCAAGGCCGCGCCGGTGACCTGCCCGACCTGTCAGGGCGCGGGCGAAGTCATGGAGCTGCAGAATTCCATGCTGGGCCGCGTGCAGGTGCGCCGCGCCTGCCACCGCTGTGCGGGCACCGGCGAGGTTATCGAGGACCCGTGTGAGAACTGCGCGGGCGACGGGCGCGTGCGCGACCGCCAGACCCTCAAGGTTTCCATTCCCGCCGGCATTTCCGACGGCATGCGCCTGCGCATGAGCGGCAAGGGCGAGGTCGGCCCGGGCGGCGGCCCGGCTGGCGACCTGTACGTGGAGGTGCACACCACCGAGCACCCGTACTTCATCCGCGAGTCCGACGACCTGCACGTGAACCTGCAGGTGCCGGCGGTAGACGCGGCCCTGGGTACCTCCGTGGAGGTCAAGCTGCTGGACGATTCCATCGCCACCGTGGACATCGCGCCGGGCACCCAGCCGGATGCCACCATTCGCCTGTCCGAAAAGGGCATGCCGCACCTGCGCCGCGAGGGCCACGGTTCCCTGATCGCCCACGTGGAGGTCATGATCCCCACCGACCTCAACCACAAGCAGCGCGACCTGCTGGAGAAGCTGCGAGAGGCCAGCTCCCAGAACGCTGGCGTGGCCTCGAAGGACGAGTCCCACAGCGGCTTTTTCTCCCGCCTGCGCTCGAAGTTTGGCCGCTAACCCATGACGGATCCGGTGTTCATCCACCCCATTCCCGAGCCGGTTGCGGTCGGGGATCGTTTCCGCCTGACCGGCGCGGAGGCCAAGCATGCCTCCGTCAAGCGTCTTGAGGTGGGTGAGGGGTTGGTCGTCACCGATGGCGCTGCGCGCGCGGTGCAAGGTTCTTTTCTTGGTGACGCCACCGTGGAGGTCGCCGACATTCTCGAGCTGCCCACCCCGCACCCGCGGGTGACGGTAGTGCAGGCGATTCCAAAGTCCGATAGGGCGGAGCTGGCCGTGGATCTGGCGGTGCAGGCCGGCGCGGATCGGATTGTGCCGTGGGCTGCCCGCAGGGCTATCGCCAAGTGGGACGGCAAGGAGGCCAAGGCGCACGCGAAGTGGGAGAACGCCGCCCGCGCGGCCGCCAAGCAGTCCCGGCGTTTACAGATCCCGGAGGTTACCCAGCTGGTGCGCAGCCCGGAGGAGCTGGCGCGGGTGCTGGGGCTGGGGGAGGCCGGCACCGCTGCGAGCGGTGTCGGTGGTGGCAGCGGCACCAGCACCGTCCGCGTGCTGGTGCTGCACGAGGAGGCCACCGAGCCGCTGCCCGCGGTCGTCAGCGCGGCGGTGAATGGCGACGACGCCAACGGCAGCGAAGCTGCCGCAACCGAGATCGCCCTCGTCGTCGGCCCCGAGGGCGGCATCAGCCCGGAGGAACTCGCCGAGTTCGAGCAGCTGGGAGCCACCCCGGTTCGCCTGGGGCCGGAAGTTCTGCGCACCGCCACAGCCGCCGCTGTTGCGCTGGGAGCCATCGGCGCTGTCACGGACCGTTGGCGGTAGGATCGGTACACATGACGTCACCCAACTCCGCTAGGTCACCGCGCCCCCGCGTAGCCAGCTCTACCGTGGAGCTCGACCCGGAATCGGTTCTGGCCGTCGCCGGCCCGGCAGATGAGAACCTGCGGGTGCTGGAGTACGCCTTCGATGCGGACATCCTGACCCGCGGCAACCGCGTGACGATCCGCGGCGAGGCCTCTGAGGTCTCCCAGGTGCGCCGGGTGTTGCAGGAGATGATCAACCTGGTCAGCCGCGGCCATGCGGTGGATCCGGCCGCCACAAAGCGCGCGATCACCCTGGTGGAGGAGCAAGCCCCGGCGCTGGTTTCCAGCAGCGATTCCGCACCCATCGTCTCCTACCGTGGCAAGACGGTGCGCCCGAAGACGCCTGGCCAGCAGGAGTACGTGGAGGCCATCGACGAGGACGCGATCGTATTCGGCATCGGCCCGGCCGGTACGGGTAAGACGTATCTAGCGATGGCCAAGGCCGTGCAGGCCCTGCAGGCCAAGGACGTCAATCGCATCATCCTTACCCGCCCGGCAGTGGAGGCGGGGGAGAAGCTGGGCTTTCTGCCCGGCACGCTCAGCGACAAGATCGACCCCTACTTGCGCCCGCTGCACGATGCGCTGCGGGAGATGGTGGATCCGGAGACGATTCCCCGGCTGATGGATACCGGCGTGATCGAGGTCGCGCCTCTGGCCTACATGCGCGGCCGCACGCTTAATGATTCCTTCGTGGTGCTGGACGAGGCGCAGAACACCACCCCGGCGCAGATGAAGATGTTCCTCACCCGCCTGGGCTTTGGCTCCAAGATGGTGGTCACCGGCGACTTGAGCCAGGTAGATCTGCCGAACCGTCAGGAGTCCGGGCTGAAGGTGGCTCGCCAGGTTCTGCAGGGCGTGGATGGCGTGTCGATCATCAACTTGGATTCCGACGACGTGGTGCGCCACCGGCTGGTCTCCAAGATCGTGGAGGCCTATGGCACCTACGAGCTGGACAATGAAATTTAACGGAAATCTAGCGGAAATCTAGCGGCAAGCACGAACTACCAAAAGGCGAGCACCCAATGAGCATCGAAGTTTTTAACGAATCCGGCCGCGGCGAGGTCAACGAGGAAGAGTTGATCGACGTCGCCCGCTACGCCCTGTGGACCCTCGACGTCCACCCGGCCGCCGAACTATCTATCCACATTGTGGACCTGGAAACCATCGAGGACCTGCACGTTAGGTGGATGGATCTGCCCGGCCCTACCGATGTGATGAGCTTTCCTATGGACGAATTGACGCCAGGTTGGGGCCGCAAGGATGCGGCGGAGCCCTCCCCGGCGATGCTGGGTGACATCATGCTGTGCCCCGACTTTGCCGAAGGGCAGGCGACCCGTGCGGGTCACTCCCTGGCTCACGAGCTCGACCTGCTGACCGTCCACGGGGTGCTGCACCTGCTGGGCTTCGACCACGTCACCCCGGAGGACGAGCAGAAGATGTTCGCCCTGCAGAATGAGATCCTGGCGAACTGGTACGACTCCCAGGAGGAGCGCGGCGTGAGCTTCGCCCCGAAGCCAACCGGCGCCGGGGCCTTCCCCAGCGCCGCGGACCGCGACGATACCCAGAACTAGAACCCACTAGTCCCCACTCAAACCCAGGAAGAGCTAGAAGCTTCGAAAGATGACGATCGACATCCCCTTATCCATCCCGTTCGCGATCCTTGCACTTTTCCTCGGAGGTGTGCTGTCGCTGGTGGAAACGGCAGTGTCCTCGCTCTCCGCGGCGCGGGTGGAGAACCTGGTAAAGGAGGATCGCCCGGGCGCGGCCCGGCTGGAGCGGGTGCTCGAGGGGCGGGCTGGCCACATTAACCTGCTGGTGCTGCTCCGCACCATCTGTGAGGTCTCCGGCGCGGTGCTGGCCGCCGCCGCGTGTGTGGAGCTGATGGGCTCGCGCGGCTGGGCTTTCGCCACCGCCATCGTGATCGTCACGCTGCTGACGTTCATCCTGATCGGCGTGCTCTCCCGCACGCTCGGCCGGCAGAACCCGTACACCATTAGCCTGGCGACCGCCCCGATCCTGCTGGGCCTATCCAAGCTACTGGGCCCCATCGCCAAGCTGCTGGTCGGCGCGGGTAACGTGCTGACCCCCGGACGGGGTTTCCGCAACGGCCCCTTTGCCTCCGAAATCGAGCTGCGCGAGATGGTGGACATCGCCTCCGAACGCGGCGTGGTGGAGATGGACGAGCGCCGGATGATCCAATCCGTATTCGACCTTGCCAACACCTCGGCGCGCTCCGTGATGGTGCCGCGCCCCGAGATGGTGTGGATCGAGGCCGACAAGACCGCCGGCCAAGCCACCAGCCTGTGCGTGCGTACCGGTCTTTCCCGCCTGCCCGTGGTGGGCGATGACGTGGACGACATTGTGGGCGTCATTTACCTCAAAGACCTCATCGCCGAGACCTATCACATGACCGACGGCGGCAGCTCCATCCGCGTGCGCGACTGCATGCGGCCCGCCGTGTTCGTACCGGACTCGAAGAAGCTGGACGACCTGCTAGAGGACATGCAGCGCGACCAGATCCACATCGCCATGCTCATCGACGAATACGGTGCCGTGGCGGGGCTGATCTCGATTGAGGACATCCTGGAGGAGATCGTCGGCGAGATCACCGACGAATACGACACGTCGGAGCAAGCGCCGATAGAGCCGCTGGAAGACGGCAGCTACCGAGTGCAGGCGCGACTGTCGCTGGAGGAACTCGAGGAGCTATTCGAGGACGTGGAGTTCAGCGATGAGCAGCACGAGGAAGTGGATACCGTCTACGGCCTCGGGGCCTTCGAACTGGGCAGGGTGCCGATCCCAGGGGCGGAGATTTCCACAGTCGGTCTGCATCTTCGTTACGAGGGTGGACGTGACCGCCGTGGGCGCGTGAAGATCCGTACCGCCGTGGTGACTCGCGAACAGCAGCCTGAGGGCACTGTTGATGCCGACCGCGATGGTGGGGCTGCGGAAGGGACGGCCGTGGCGGCGTCCACAAGAAACAGTGGCCAAGATAAACCCCAAGATAAGAGCGTTAGCGATAAAGCACAGCAATAAGGGATACTTGATGACCATGAACGATCCTTACATCCCCGAAGATCCCTTCGACCCGGGCGCGGGAATGCCCGAAGGGGCGGGCGTGGCACCCGAAGAGATGGAAGTGCCGGAGGAATACCGTGCGCCCGAGGGCTTCCGCTCCGGGTTTGTCAGCTTCGTCGGTCGCCCAAACACCGGCAAGTCCACCCTGACGAACGCGCTGGTGGGGGAGAAGATCGCCATCACCGCCGACCAGCCGGAAACCACGCGCCACCCGATCCGTGGCATTGTCCACCGCGAGGACGCCCAGATCATTTTGGTGGACACCCCCGGCCTGCACCGCCCCCGCACGCTGCTTGGCGAGCGGCTGAACGAGGTAGTTAAAGAGACGTACTCGGATGTGGACGTCATCGCCATGTGCGTGCCCGCGGACGAGAAGATCGGCCCGGGGGATCGCTGGATTGTGGACGCCGTGCGTTCCGTCGCGCCGAAAACCCCGCTGATCGGTGTGGTGACGAAGCTAGACAAGGTCTCCAAGGACCAGGTCGGCGCGCAGCTGCTGGCGCTACACGAACTGCTGGATGGGGCGGACGTGGTGCCGGTTTCCTCCACCAAGCAGGTGCAGCTGGACGTGCTGCTGGACGTGCTGCGCGACCAGCTTCCGGAAGGGCCGAAGTTCTACCCGGACGACCACGTGACCGACGACGACCGCGATACCCGCATGGCCGAGCTGATCCGCGAGGCCGCGCTGGAGGGGCTGCACGACGAGCTGCCACACTCCGTGGCCGTGCAGATCGAGGAGGTTGTGCCGAACCCGCAACGCGAGGGCGTGCTGGACGTGCACGCGGTGATTTACGTAGAGCGCGAAGGCCAGAAGGCGATTCTGCGAGGCAAGGACGGGCGGCGCTTGTCGCGCATCGTCCACCGTTCGCGGCTGGAAATCGTGAAGATGCTGGATCAAAACATCTACCTAGACGTGCACATTAAGGTGGCGAAGAACTGGCAGTCGGACCCTAAGCAGTTGGGGCGGATGGGATTCTAACGGTATTTCCCCTGTGCGCGAAGGCGAAGTGCGATAGGTTGGTCTAGACCTTGATCTTGTACATTCGTGGCGCATGGCGCGCCCCCAAACCAGGCGCATGTTTTGCGCCGCTAGGAAGGGCTACTAGTGACAACCCCGTCTAACCCCTATGGTTCCGATGATTCCGGCAAGCACTCGGCGGACGGCGCTGGCAGCAATGGTGCTGGCGACAACGGCACTGCAAACAACGGTGCAGCCGACAACGGCGGCCTGAACAACGGTTCCGGACAGGACCAGACGCAGGACTACTCCCAGGGCTTCGGCCAGTACGGCCAGGGCCAGTACGGTTCCTATGGCCAGGACCAGTTCGGCCAGGATCAGTTTGGCCAGCAGGATCAGTACTCTCAGCCGAGCTCCTACGGCCAGCCGAGTCAGTACGATACGAACCAGTACGACACGAATCAGTTCGGCCAGAATCAGTTCGGCCAGCAGGAACCCTGGGGTCAGCAGAACCAGCCGCAGGGCGCGGCCGGCTTCCAGGCCTACCCGAACCAGCAGATGGCGAACTCGACGGGTACCGAAAACGACGGTTTCTTCTCTGCTCTGTTCGACTTCAGCTTCACCCGTTACGCCACCCCGTCGGTGGTGAAGGTGCTGTACATCCTGTTGATGATCGTCGTCGGCCTATTCGTGCTGCTGGCTGTCATCGGCTTCTTGGCTGCGATGGCGCAGGACGCTTCCGCAATTGTCCTGGTGCTCATCGGTATCCCGCTGGTGCTCCTCGGTGCTGTTGCGTGGCTGGCGTTTTACCGCGTTGGTCTGGAGGTCGCTGTGTCCATCATCCGCACTGCGCAGTCGGTGCAGTCCATCGACGAGCGACAGGCGCGTACTTCGACCAACGGGAGCTAGCCAATGGGAAACGAATCCTTTCTTTCCGGGCTCTTCGACGTTAACTTTCAGAAGTACACGACTCGGTCGTTTCTGCGAGTGCTGTACATCATCGCCATGATCGTGATCGGTCTGTACATGGTGTTTTCACTGATCAGTACATGGACTAGCCTTAGCATTTTCGAATTCTCTGCTTACAGTCAGGGCTCCAGCCAAGGAGCGAACAACGTGGAATACTCTTTCAGTACTGGCGATTCCGTTCCTGGCAAGCTGATCTCCACCTTGATTACGATCGTTCAGTCGATCGCTAACTTGGCGGTTATCCGCATTTCCCTGGAGGTCTTCGCGGCACTGACCAACACTGCGGCCGCGTGGAGTCGCATCAAGCAGCGGGGTATGTCCGTTTAGCTTTGGCTTAGCTCGAGCACTTTCGGGCAAGCGCTATACTTGCTGCCTATGAGTAGAAGGTCTCGTCCCAGCTTTCGGGACGAGGCCTTTGTGCTTCGCACCTACAAGTTGGGTGAGGCCGACCTGATCCTCGTCCTGCTCACCAAGGACAATGGCCTGATCCGCGCCGTAGCCAAGGGAATCCGCAAGACCCGTTCGCGCTTTGGCGCCCGCCTGGACCGCTTCTCCCGCGTTGACGTGCAGATTTACCCCGGCCGTTCGTTGGCCAACGTCACCGATGCCGCCACCGTCGCCACCTATGCCTCGCCCATCGTCGCGGATGTCGATCGCTTCTACGCGGGGGCGGCGATGTTGGAGATGGCCCAGGTCTTTGCCGCTGAGCCGTCGTCGGCGCACTCGATCTTTTTTCTTCTGGACGCCGCACTCCAGCAATTAACCACCTCAGCCCTCCCTCCGGTCAGCGTGGCCGACGAGTTCGTGCTTCATGGCCTGGAGGTCGCCGGCTGGGAGCCCAGCCTGGTCGACTGTGCGCAGTGCGGCAAGCGCGGCCCCCACCGGGCGTTTCACCCAGGCGCCGGGGGTGCGGTGTGCGTGACGTGCAGGCCCCCGGGCGCGTTCACGCCGCCGTCGGCGGCGGTACATGCCCTGTGGCTGCTGAAGAAGGGGCGTCACGAACAAGCAGCCCAAATACTGCGCGACGAGCAGGGGCAAGACATCGCGGCACAATCGCACCGCCTGCTGCTGGCCCACGTGCGGCAGCAGCTGGAAGTAGGCTGCCCGGCTTACGCAGCGCTATAGGGGCAATGGTGCGCGTGTGGCAAGATAGTACGGGTGAGTAGCACTGAATATCCGCACGTGGACCGTTCCGAGATTCCGCCGGAGCTCCGTCCGAAGCACATCGCGCTGGTAATGGACGGCAACGGGCGCTGGGCTGAGGAACGCGGCATGGTCCGCACTGAGGGGCACCGCCGCGGCGAGGCTGTGCTGATGTCTTTGGTAGAGGAATGCATCGAGCTTGGGGTGGATTACCTCTCCGCCTATGCGTTCTCCACCGAAAACTGGCGCCGTTCGGCTGATGAGGTGCGCTTTTTGATGGGCTTCAACCGCGACGTGCTGCGTCGCCAGCGCGACTACCTGAACAGCCTCGGGGTGCGGATCCGCTGGGTGGGCCGCCGCCCGCGCCTGTGGCGCACAGTGATCTCAGAGCTGGAGGCAGCCGAGGAGCTGACAAAAAACAACACGACCATGACCTTGGGCATGTGCGTGAATTACGGTGGCCGAGCGGAGATCGCGGATGCGGCGCGCTGGATCGCCGAGGACGTGAAGGCTGGGAAGTTGAAGCCCCGGCAGGTGAACGAGAAGACGTTCGCCCGCTACCTGGACGAACCCGACATGCCGGACGTGGATCTGTTTCTGCGGCCGTCGGGCGAGAAACGAACCTCAAACTTCTTGCCCTGGCAGTCCACCTATGCGGAGATGGTGTACCAGGATGTGCTGTTCCCGGATTACACGCCGAATCACCTGCGCGCGGCGGTGCTAGAGTTTGCGAAGCGCGATAGGCGCTTTGGAGGTGTGAAGTGAGCGACGTGACCGGTGCAAACGGGGCGGATGCCGCCGAGCAGCCCGAGGAGCAGGCCGGGCAGATAAGCCAGGCCGAACAGGCCGAGCAGCCACAGCCGACGAAGCGTCAGATCGCACGCTGGCAGCAGTACCTGGCCAACGAGCGCGCTGAGGGAGCCGTGTACCGCGAGCTGGCGCGCAAGAAGACCGGCGAGGAGCGCGCCATCCTGCTGGGGCTTGCGGAGGCAGAAGCGCGCCACGAGGCCTATTGGAAGAACCGCCTCGGCGAATACGTGGGCCTGCCGCGCAAGGCAAGCCTGGATACCCGCATGAAGGCGTGGATGGCACGGCGCTTCGGTTCGGTATTCGTGCTGGCTCTGATGCAATCCTCGGAGCAGCGCAACGAATACATTTCTGATGATGACGCTGACGACCAGCTTGCGGCGGACGAGGCGATTCACGCCGAGGTCGTCCGTGGCTTGGCCGCACGCGGGCGCGCCCGCATGTCTGGGGATTTCCGCGCGGCGATCTTCGGCGCGAACGATGGCCTGGTTTCAAACCTGGCGCTGGTGCTGGGCATGGTCGGCACGGGTGGATCCTCGCACCTGGTGTTGGTCACCGGTATCGCTGGCCTACTGGCCGGCGCGCTGTCGATGGCCGCGGGCGAGTACGTGTCCGTGACCTCGCAGAAGGAGCTGCTGGGCGCGAACGCCCCGGACCCGAACGCCAGCCGTTCGCTGCCGAACCTGGACGTGAACCAGAACGAGCTGGCGCTGGTGTACCGCGCCCGCGGCATGAGCGAACAGGAGGCCGCCGACCGTGCCCGCCGCGTTTTCGATTCGATCATCGAGACGAACCAGCCGGTGGGGGAGCAGGCCTTCGATGCAGAGAAGGTCGGTACCGTTTCCGCGCAGGGCGCCGGGGAGAGCATGGTGGAGCACGCGGCTCCCGAACACGAGGATGGCGGCTCCGGCTTGTCCGCTGCGGTCTCCAGCTTCTTCTGCTTCGCGGTCGGCGCTCTGATCCCGGTGCTGCCGTATATCTTCGGCCTCTCCGGTTCCACCGCGGCGATTGTCTCATGCGTGATGGTGGGGTTGGCCTTGATGTTTACCGGCTCTGTGGTGGGCTTGTTGTCTGGCGTGGAGCCGGGGCGACGCGCCTTGCGTCAATTGCTCATTGGTTTCGGCGCCGCCGGGGCGACGTACCTGCTCGGCTCGTTGTTCAACGTTTAGTTCTAGATCTGAGCCCGCGGCTAGCTGGCTGCTGGCTAGCTAGCGGACTTCTTCTGGCAGTCCCCGCACAGGCCGAAGATCTCGGCGGTGTGGCCGGACTTTTCGTAGCCGAACTTCTTGGCGGTCTCTGCGGCCCAGTCTTCGACGGGGCCGCCGTCGATCTCCACGGTCCGGCGACAGGAGGTGCACACAAGGTGATGGTGGTGATCGTCGGTGGCACAGGCACGGTAGAGGGTCTCGCCGGTATCGTCGTAGAGCGTATCGATCGCGCCGGCTTCCGCCATCTGCTGCAGCGTTCGGTACACGGTGGTCAGGCCGACCTTGTGGTCCTGAGCTACGAGCTTCTGGTGGATGTCCTGGGCACTGCAAAACGTGGTGAGCCCTTCCAGTAGCTCCGCCACAGCGCGTCGTTGGCGGGTGTTGCGCTGGCCGATCTTGGGAATTTTGTTGGTAGCTGGGGTGCTCACGGTGAGCTTGCTCCTTGTGCTCTAAAAGTGCTTTGAATGTGCTTCAAACGTGCGCTGTGTGGCTAACTAATATTGCTTCTGCAGCAGTCAACCTGCGGTAACTACTCACATTAGGGATCTTGCCGCCAATTTTCAATAAGCTTTCGATAAGTCGGTTCAGAACGCTATGCAAGCGGTGTGGAGGCCACCCGACCCAAGCCTCAAGCGCAACGCTGGCGGGCCAGAAAATTTGCCCAAACTAATGTGCTCCGGACGCTTGACTTTCTAGAAACCCCCGGGCTAGATTTAAGGCAGTTCCCTTGGGAGCGTGCGTAATCCCCCCCTTCGCAGCTTCCAGCTAAAGGGAACAGGCCCCATTCTCTTTATGAGGAAAGCGCGGCCGGAACCCGCGGTATTTACCCCCCCCTAACCGCGGGTTCTTTTTTATCTTCACCCATTTTTAATGAC
>NZ_JASBOI010000021.1:0-29155 GCF_039907245.1 Corynebacterium sp. c24Ua_83
ATGCTGTGCTGGTTGAACGCATTGGTGCTATTCATCGGGATAATTACGGTGTCTACGGTGTGCGGAAAATGTGGCATGCTCTTCATCGTGACGGAATCGATATCGGTCGTGAACAAACCGCGCGGCTGATGCGTCTAGCCGGTGTATCAGGCAAAGGCAAAGGCCGCTCGCCTATGACCACTCGCACACCTCAAAGGCCGGATTTGCGCCCGGACTTGGTGGAGCGAGAATTCAAAGCCGAAGGCCCGAACAAGCTGTGGGTGGCTGACATTACCTACGTTCGCACGAAGAAAAGCTTTGTGTACGCCGCGTTCGTCACCGATGTTTACTCCCGACGGATCGTTGGGTGGGCGTTATCAGATTCCATGCGCACCGAAGCGTTGCCACTGCAAGCTCTCAACCAGGCGATCGCGTGTGCTGAGGAAACAACAAGTCTCATTCACCATTCGGATCACGGCTCGCAGTATGTCAGCGTTGTCTACAACGAGCGTCTTGCCCAGCACGGGATTGCCGCTTCCACCGGAACTGTCGGGGATTCTTATGACAATGCTCTGGCTGAAAACGTTAACGGCTCCTACAACAACGAGCTGATCCATACTCGCAGGTGGAATGACGTTGTCGAGGTAGAAATCGCGACGTTCGAGTGGGTGTCATGGTGGAACGAGACGAGGCTTCACCAAAGCTTGGGATACCGAACCCCAGTCGAAGTGGAAACCGAATTTTGGGAGCAGCACCCGCCGCAAGCAATAATAGAAATCAAGGCAAATGCCTAGGAACAAAACCCGGGGCACTTCACTTTGATGCGACGAAGTTGACGACTACCAAAGCCAACCCATAGGTTCCCGATACCCAATCAGTCTCCATGCCTGGGATTCTCCCACTCCATCCCCACAAGTACGATTCTCGGCATGACCCCACAGAAAAACAGAAGAAACCGGAGGTCACTAACCCTTTCGAGTTTGTTACCTCCGGTGTCGCAGTTTGTTCAACTGCTCGCTGTGGGCGAAGGGGGACTTGAACCCCCACGTCCCGAAGGACACTGGCACCTGAAGCCAGCGCGTCTGCCATTCCGCCACTCGCCCGAGTGACTATGTAGGACACATGGTATTCACCACAGTGTTTACACTGTCTTGCCTACTGAAACCACACATTCCTAACCGGAATCTGTGCTCGCTGGCAACGAAATGAAACTCTAGCACGATGCGCGCCCACTTCCAAAAAACGCATCTGACCTGCGCGAAAATGCACGTTACCCGTCACTACCCCTATAATGGCCAACTACACACTCGCAGCATCAGGGTATGGCTGCACAGCACAACCTGCCACTCGGTGCCCGCGGCTTTCGTCATACAGCGCCCCGCCAGGCACAACTAGCGCCAGGCATTTAAGGCATGCGACTGCAGTGGAAAACACAGGACGACACAGGAGGACTACGGACAATGAGTCTGTTTGGACGTTTCAAGAAGCTCGACAGCTCGCTTCAGCGCGGGCTGGATAACGGCTTCGCACGTGTCTTCGGCGGTGAGGTTGTTCCAACCGAGATCGACGAGGTTCTTAAGCAGTACGCCGAAGAGTCCGTCATGACGGATGCCCAGGACCAGCGTTTGGCCCCCAGCTACTTCCAGGTACTCGTCAGCACCCGCGACTACGCAAGCCTCACCGAGTCCCGCCCGCGCTTGGCCGAGGAGATGGGCGATCGCCTGAGCCGCTTCATTCGTAACCAGGGCTGGCGCACAAACGAGCCGGTCAAGGTGAACCTTTCCGCCCACAACGGCTTGCACTCCGGACAGATGCGTGCCGACGCCCGCTTTGACGTTCCGCGCACCAAAAATGGCTCCAGCTCAAACGTCGCTATTGGCGAAGATGCCGGTGCGGCGGCGGGCAGCCAACCTTCTCACGGCAACCCAGACGGTGGATATAGCGATTCCTACCCGCAAGCTGTTCAAGACGACGGTCGTCCGGAATGGCCGTCGTCGCAGCCCGGCGAGCGTTCGTTAGTCTCTCATGATTATGACGCCCCTAGCTCCAACGACGACCCTTCCAGCGATGCTCACCACCCCAACTCCGGGCGGTCTCTAGGGGATCTGGTTTCGTCGGCGGATGCACAGCACCACCACGACGAGTCGGCCGGCGCTACTGGCGCCGCCGCTGCAAGCGCAGTCGGCGCTGGGGCTGCCGGGGCAGCAAGTGTGCACCGTGCCGCCCCGGATTTCGCGCGCAACCAGTGGACGGACCAGGCGCAGCAAGCGGAAGATTCTGAGTACCCGGCATCCCCGGTATCCCAGGAACCCCAGGAATCTTGGGATTCCCGCGACTACCAAGCCCAGGACGAACAGAAGGAAAGCGCCGTGCACAACCAGCAGAACTGGCAGGGCCAGCAGGAAGGCAATGATTTCGAACGTCCTGTGAGCTACCCGGGCACCGAAGTCATTGTGCAGTCCACTCCCTCCCCCGTACGCGGAGGCGTGGGCGCGGACAGCGGCGAGAGCGAACTGCGGGTCACCCTCACGCTGCACGATGGCTCCGACCGCACCTACGAACTACGCAAGGGCAGCAACATCATCGGACGTGGCAACGGAGTAGATCTGCGCATCCCCGATACCGGTGTCTCCCGCCAGCACGCAGACATCACCTGGGACGGCTACGATGCGGTACTGACGGACCTGCAGTCCACCAACGGCACCTCCGTTAACGGCACCCCGATCGAAAACTGGCTGTTGGCCAGCGGCGACGTGATTTCGCTGGGCCACTCTGAAATCGGCGTGGAGTTCCACTAACCCTATTTTTCCTTTCCGCCCTACTCCTTCAGGTTCATCTAAACTAGGCTATTCACATACACATGTACCCCTCGGGGCTATGTGCGCCTGTGTTTATTGAGTGGTTCATGGAGTACTCACCGAGTGCTCACCGAACCTTCCGACCTTAATGAGGAGTTGAATACCGTGCAGACCACACTACTTTTGCTGGTCAAGATTGGCCTGCTGCTTTTGCTGTGGTTCTTCATCTGGATGACTGTTCGCTCCCTCAAAAAGGATGCGGATCGCACCTCTGGCTTGACTCCCGCCGGGATGGCTCCCATCGCGGCGGGATACGGCAGTCCCATGAACGAGCCCTCCTCTTCCGGCCATGCTTTCCGCAGACACAAGGCGCCTAGTTCCCTGGAGCTCACCAGCGGTCCGCTGACCGGCACCACGCTGAACCTCAAGGGATATCAGGACGTCTCCATCGGTCGCTCGCAGTCGTGCACGCTGGTGCTGGAGGATGATTTTGCCTCCGGCACTCACGCGCGTCTGATCCGCCGCGGCTCGGATTGGTACGTCGAAGACCTCGACTCCCGCAACGGCACCTGGATCGGTAACGAGCGCCTGGACCAGCCCGTTAAGCTTTCCGCCGGTATGGAAATCCGCATCGGCCAAACCCACGTGAGGATGGACGCATGACCGAGGGCAAGAACGGAAACATCGGGCGCACGCTGAACTATGCCGCGTGCTCTGACCGTGGCCTGGTCCGCGGCAACAACGAGGACTCCGCCTATGCCGGCCCGCGTCTGCTGGCTTTGGCTGACGGCATGGGGGGCCACGCCGCCGGCGAGGTTGCCTCCCAGTTCCTCATCAATGCCCTCAGTCCCCTGGATTCCCCGCTGATTGACGAGCCCAACAACCGCGATCAGTTGGAAAATTTGCTGGCCACGGCCACGGATGAGGGCAACCAGGACATCGCCGCACACGTCGACGAGCACCCAAACTTGGATGGCATGGGCTGCACCCTGACCTCCATGCTCTTCCGCGAGGACGAGGTCGCCATCTGCCACATCGGCGACTCCCGCGGCTACGTGCTGCGCGACGGCGAGCTGCGTCAGGTCACCAAGGACGACACGTTCGTCCAGTCCCTCGTCGACGAGGGCAAGCTCGATCCCGAGGACGTCAGCAGTCACCCGCAGCGTTCCCTCATCCTCAAGGCCCTCACCGGCCGTCCCGTCGAACCCACCCTGTGGCGTGAAAAAACGCAGGTCGGTGACCGCTTCATGCTCTGCTCCGACGGGCTTTCGGATCCGGTCAGCATCGACACGATCCGCGAGGTTCTCTCTCACGGCACCCCGGAGAAGGCTGCCCGCAAGCTCATTGAGATGGCACTGCGTGGCGGTGGCCCGGACAACGTCACCGTTGTTGTTGCCGATGTTGTTGGTTTTGACGCCGACTCCAACGCCCCGACAGACCCGGAGCTCACCCTGCCACCCCGCCCGGTGATGGCGGGTGCTATTGCAGGTGAGGCAGTGGATATGCCACGCCCGAATTCTTCGGCAGCCCGCGCAGCAGCTATTCAGGGGCTGTCGACGGCGGCGTCACCAAAAAAGGACGAGGAAGACGACGAGCCCGAACCTGCGACGGCCAACGGTGGCCACGATCACACAGGTAACGGCAACAACGTCCACGACGATGGCCACAGCGTAGGCGATGCAGAGCCCAGCGCGGCCAAGAAGCCGAAGAAATCCCGGCGCGGACTGTGGGTGACGCTGGCGATCATCCTGGCCGTTGTGCTGGCCGGCGGTGCGGTGACCTATGTGATGTACCAGCGAGTGAAGGACACGTACTACGTCACCGCGGATAACTCGCAGATCAAGGTGATGAACGGCACTGATTCTTCCGTAATGGGATTCAAGCTGAACTCTGTGCACCAGGACGTCTGCCTGGACGACGAAGGCAAGGCGACCTTCGTGGATCCGGGTGCGGGTGGCGACTGCCACCTGTTTAAGACCTCCGATCTGACTCCGGCGGCGCAGGGCGCACTGTCGGATCTGCCGGAGGATTCCTACGACAAGGTCACCGGTCAGGTCAACCGTTTGGCGGAGCAAACTTTGCCGGTCTGTGTGACGCGGGTGCCGGCAGACGGAGACAAGAGCGGCAAGGACGGCGAAGACGACAAGGAAAAGGCCAAGAGCGACTCCGATAAGGAGAAGAGCAAGAAGGACAGAGAAAAGAACAGCGACGCGCCCGAAGACCTCACGACCCCCGGAGTCTCCTGCCGCGAGGTGAAGTAACCATGAAGCTTTTTAGCCGACGCACCGAGGCTGGCCTGTTGCTGCTGGCCGCCATCGTTTTGCTGCTGGCCATCGTGGCCCTGGAGATCTCGCAGGGCAAGGAAATCAGCTCTGAGGTTTTCTACCTGGTCGGCGCATTCTTCGTAACCTTCCTGGTGGCGCATCTGGTGGTGTGCTGGACGGCTCCGGAGGCCGACCAGATCATGCTGCCGATCGCGGCCCTACTCAACGGCCTGGGGCTGGTGATGATCTACCGGCTGGACCTGGGATCGGGCCTCACGCTGGCGAAGTCGCAGATCATGTGGACCGCCCTGGGTGTGATCCTGTTCTGCCTGGTGATTAGCTTCCTGCGGGATCATCGCTCGCTGCAGAACTACTCGTATCTGCTGGGTCTGGCGGGCCTCATCCTGACGGCCCTGCCGATCGTCTGGCCTACCTCTCTGAACGCGGACGCAAAAGTGTGGATCAGCATCGGCCCGTTCTCGATCCAGCCCGGCGAGTTTGCAAAGATCATGCTGCTGCTGTTCTTCGCCGCGCTGCTGGTGAATAAGCGCCGTCTGTTCAACGTAGCCGGCAAGTCCTTCCTGGGTTTGCAGTTCCCACGTCTGCGCGACCTGGGTCCACTGTTTCTGGTGTGGGGAATCGCGCTGATGATCATGGCCGCGCAGAATGACTTCGGCCCGGCCCTGCTGTTGTTCGGCACCGTGCTGGGCATGCTATACATCGCCACCGGTCGCGCCTCCTGGCTGGTGCTGGGCCTCGGCCTGGCTTTCATCGGTGCATTCGGCGTGTACCAGATCTCGGACAAGATCCAGAATCGCGTGTCCAACTTTGTGGATCCGCTGGCGAACTACGACGGCAACGGCTTCCAGCTCTCCCAGGCCCTGTTCGGCATGTCCTTCGGTGGCGTGACCGGCCGCGGCCTGGGCGAGGGCTACCCGAACAACATCCCCGTCGCGCACTCCGACTTCATCCTGGCCGCCATCGGCGAGGAGCTGGGGCTGATCGGCTTGGCAGGCGTGCTGCTGGCCTACGCGGTCTTCGTGTCGCGCGGCTTCAACACTGCCATGCGGGCCCGCGATTCCTATGGCAAGCTCGTCGCCGCGGGTCTGGCACTGACGATCGCCATCCAGGTTTTCGTGGTCACCGGCGGTATTTCCCGCCTGCTGCCCATGACCGGCCTCACCACGCCGTTCCTGTCGCACGGTGGTTCGTCACTGTTGGCGAACTACATCCTGTTGGCAATTATTCTTCGTATTTCTCATGACGCCCGCACACCCCTGGCCATTAAGGAAAGAGAGGAAGCATGAACCGCTCCATCCGCGCGGTAGCCATCTTTAGCTTCATCTTGGTGGTCGCCCTCATCGCAAACCTGACCTACATCCAAGGCTTCCAGCAGAAGTCGCTGGCGCAGAATCCGCTGAATTCGCGTCAATTCCTAGAGGCGAAGTCGAAGGAACGCGGCAGCATCATCGCCGGCGACCAGGTGCTAGCCAGGTCCGTGAAGGATTCCGACGACTTCTACGACCGCGAGTACCCGTACATGTCCGCCAAGTACGGCTCCGTAATCGGCTACCTGTCTGACCAGTACGGTGCCTCGGGTATCGAGTCTTCCCAGAACTCCATCCTCACCGGCGAGGACGATTCCCTGTTCGCCACCCGCACGTGGGACATGCTGACGGGCAAGGAGGCCGGCGGGGCGAACGTGGAGCTCACGCTCAACCCGCAGGTGCAGGAGGTCGCCTACGACCAGCTGGCCAACAAGGGCTACTCCGGTTCCGTGGTGGCTCTGCGCCCGTCCACGGGCGAAGTGCTGGCGATGGCCAGCACCCCCTCGGCCGACCCGGCACAGATCGTCGGCCCGCCAGCCGAGCAGGCCAAGACGAACTTTGAGAACTACGCCAACGACGATTCCGCTCTGCTGTTGAACCGCTCCACGCAGCAGATCCAGCCGCCGGGCTCGACGTTCAAGGTCATCACCACCGCGGCTGCCCTGGAGGAAGGCGACACCCCGGAGACCTCAGTGACCGCCGCACCGCAGATCACCCTGCCGGATACGGCCACGACCCTGGAGAACTACGGCGGCGCGGCCTGTGGCGGCGGTGGCACCACCACCCTGCGCGAGGCCTTCAAGCGTTCCTGCAACACTGCCTTCGTGGACATCTCCACCCGCCACGGCGCGGATAAGTTCAAGAAGATTTCCGAGAACTTCGGCATCGGGGAAAAGGACGACTACCTGGGCCTGCCGGTGGAGCCCTCCCGCCTGGGTGACATCCCGGACGGTGCGGCCCTCGGCCAGTCCTCCATCGGCCAGCGCGACGTGGCGCTGACCCCGCTGCAGAATGCGGTGATCGCCGCGACCATCGCCAACGGTGGTGTGCGCATGAAGCCTTACCTGGTCAGCAAGATCACCGGCCGCGATCTTTCCACCCTGCGGACCACCAAGCCGCAGAAGGCCCAGCGCGCGATGCCGGAGAAAACGGCCGATACCTTGAAGGATCTAATGGTGGAGGCCGAGAAGTGGGCCGGCGGCGATGCCTCCATCGCTTCGAAGACAGGTACTGCTGAGCACGGCGAAGATTCCCGCAACTCCAAGCCACACGCCTGGTACATCGCCTTTTCCACTACGGCCGACGTGGCGGTAGCCGTTCTGGTGGAAAATGGTGGCGACCGCGGGCAAGCAGCTACCGGTGGTTCGGTGGCCGGCCCCATCGGCCGAGCCGTCATCCACGCAGCTGAGAAGGAGCAGCAGTAGGCCATGAGCGATTCCCGTCAACCCGACCGTACAGAGATTGAGCGTACGCAGCGGCTTCTGGGCAAACGCTTCGAGCTGCAGTGGATCATCGGCCGCGGCGGTATGTCCACCGTATGGCTTGCCCACGATGTCGAGCAGCAGCGCGATGTAGCCGTCAAAATCCTCAAGCCGGAGTACACGGAAAACGAGGAGTTCCGTGCGCGCTTCCGTAACGAGGCCTCCGCTGCTCAGGACCTCGACAGCCCTAACGTCGTAAGAACCTACGACTCCGGCGAGGTCGAGGACCCGGACAACGGTACGGTGTTTTGCTACATCATCATGGAGTACATCCGTGGCGAGTCCCTAGCCGATGTGCTCTCGCGCGAATCCTCGCTGCCGCAGAATCTGGCGCTAGACGTATTGACGCAAACAGCCGCGGGGCTAAAGGCCATCCACGAAGCCGGACTGGTGCACCGCGACATTAAGCCGGGCAACCTATTGATCACCTCCGATGGTTTCGTGAAGATCACGGACTTCGGCATTGCCAAGGCCGCCGCCGCGGTGCCGTTGACCCGCACGGGCATGGTGGTTGGTACCGCCCAGTACGTATCCCCCGAGCAGGCGCAAGGCGACCAGGTCGGCCCGGCCAGCGACGTGTACTCCTTGGGCGTG
This sequence comes from Corynebacterium sp. c24Ua_83, assembly GCF_039907245.1. Lineage (NCBI taxonomy): Bacteria > Bacillati > Actinomycetota > Actinomycetes > Mycobacteriales > Corynebacteriaceae > Corynebacterium > Corynebacterium sp. c24Ua_83. The sequence goes on from NZ_JASBOI010000021.1 coordinate 8,445, forward strand.
GTCGGCTTCGAGATGCTGGCGGGCTACCGTCCGTTCTCCGGCGAATCCACCGTGTCCGTAGCAATCAAGCACATCTCCGAAACCCCACCGGAGCTGCCGGAAGTGGTCGACCCCAACCTGCGGGAATTGATCAAAGTCTGCCTGCGCAAGAATCCGCGGACGCGCTACGCCGACGGCGCGGAACTTGTCGCCGCCACTGTCATGGTGGCCGAGGGCAAGCAACCCCCGTCCCCGCACAACGTGCCGAACGTCAGCACCGAACCGCACCCGCTGACCGAGCAGCTGGGCAACGTTGCCAGCGGGCCGGGAACTCGAGTGCCTTCAGAGTCGGGGCCCGGGTACGGGCCGGGATCAGAGCACGGGCCAGGTCAAGGTTCCGGTTACCCTGGCCCCTCCGGCCCGGCTGCCGGTGCAGGTGCTCCGGCCACGGGCGCGGGCTACCCCGCGACTGCACGCGGGGCGGGTGGGGCGCAGGGGGCGTCACCAAGAAAAAACCGCTTGATCATCGCGGTGCTGGCCCTGGTGAGCATCCTCGCGCTTGCGCTGGCCACCTTCCTGCTGACCAGCGGTGGCGACGACGAAGCGCCGAACCCGTCAACGATGACCGTAACCAACGAGGTCACAACCAGCCCGACGGAGGAGGAAGAAGATCCGACCAACCCGGGTGGCAACGCCCCCGCGCCGGTAAACCCGGTGCCGACGGACACGACGAATGGCCCGGAACCCGCACCGGGGACCGAGACCACGTCGGAACCGCCGGAGACCTCCGACGAACGCGAGCCTTCGTTCCCCACTTTGCCGACCATCCCGAATGGCGGAGGGCGCGGCAACGACAGTGACAACGGCAACGGTGGAAATGGTGGTCAGGGCGGCAATGGCGGCAACCACAACACTGCTCGCCCGAACCAACCCGGCCGCCCGCAGACGAACGATAACGCAACCTCGGCGGACAACGATGTACCTGCCGAATTACGCAATAGGGAGGCCGATCCGGAAAGCCAGCCAGTGCTTTAAGCGTTTAAGCACGATTCTTTTTAGCAATGTAAAAGGGATAGAACTATGTCCATACAACAAGTTGGACTAGGATTTGTTAATCAAAGTGACTAGAAAATCATTCTGGGGTTAGCTACAGAAGCAGACAAAGGAGCAGAAGGCGTGGACCGAAACGGCACAACCTTGGGCGGACGATACCGCCTCGGTGCCAAGATCGGCACTGGTGGCATGTCCGACGTGTACGCCGCTACCGATGAACTGCTGGGCCGCGATGTGGCGGTAAAGATGATGCGCCCTGATCTGGCGCGCGACACCACCTTCCTGGAGCGCTTCCGCCGCGAGGCTCAAAATGCCGCGAAGCTGAACCACCCCGCCATCGTCGCCGTTTACGACACGGGTCAGACCCCGGACGAGGACGGTGCGGTGCCGTACATCGTCATGGAGCGCGTGCACGGCGAAACCCTGCGCGACATCATCCAGGACTCCGGGAAGATGAGCCTGAACGATGCCGCGGCGGTCATGTCCCAGGTCTGCTCGGCGCTGTACTTCTCGCACGAGGCGGGCATCATTCACCGCGACATCAAGCCCGCGAACGTGATGATCACCAACACCGGCGCGGTGAAGGTCATGGACTTCGGCATCGCACGCGCGCTGAGCGATAGCTCCTCTGCCATGACGCAAACCGCCGCCGTCATCGGCACCGCCCAGTACCTTTCCCCCGAGCAGGCACGCGGCCAGTCCGCCGACGCACGTTCGGATATTTACGCCGCCGGTTGCGTGTTCTACGAGCTGGCCACGGGCAAGGCTCCCTTCCACGGCGAGTCCCCACTGTCCGTTGCCTTCCAGCACGTGCAGGAAAACCCGGAGGCGCCGTCCCAGGTTCCGGGCATGCACCTGTCGAAGCGCGAGGCTTTGAGCCTGGACTCCATCACTCTGACCGCTATGGCGAAGTCGCCGTCGGATCGTTATGACGACGCGCAAGAGATGGCGACGGATCTGAAGCGCCTTTCCGAAGACCAACTGCCGCTGGTCGCCCAGGCCTATACCAATGACGCCGACTCGGCCGATGCTGGTTCCCACACCGCAGGCCGCGCTGCTGCCGGTGCCGCTGGCGCCGCGGGGCTGGCCGCCGGTGCAGCCGCGGCGGGCGCGCTCGCGAATGAAGACGACGCGCAGACCTCCGTGATCCCCGCCAGCCACAACACAGCCAACGGTGCCGCTGCTGGAGCCGGAGCAGCTGGGGCCGGAGCCGCTGGTAACGGTGGCGGCGACGGCTACTACAACAGCGATTACAGCGGCGATTATGATGGCGGCGACGATTATTACGACGACTATGACGCCGACTACGACGATGATTATGACGGCGAGTACGACGACGAGTACTACGAGGATGAGCCCAAGCGTCGCTGGTGGGCGCCCATCGCTTGGGTGGCGGGTATCGCCGCAGTAATCGCCGGTGGTTACTTTGCCTACCAGGCATTTACCGGCGACGATGAGCCAGAGAAGCCTATCGAAGCCGAGCAGGTGAAGATCCCGCTCGTGGCCAACAAGGACCGTGCCGAGGCGGAGAAGATCCTCAAGGACGCGGGCTTCGAGGTAACGGTCGAGGAAACCACGCACGACAAGATCGCGCGCGGCAAGGCTATCGGCACCGACCCAGCGGCTAACGCATCCGTGGCTCGCGGCACCGAGATCAAGCTGCTGGTCTCCAGCGGCCGAGAGATCACCGACGTGCCGGACCTGACGGGCAAGACCACCGAGGAAGCAGTCCAGCTTCTGAAGGATGCCAAGCTGGTTCTGAACAAGGAAGTCAAGGAAGAAGCCAGCGATGACGTGCCGAAGGGCAAGATCATCACGCAAACTCCGCCGCAGGGTTCGCAGGTCTCTGCGGGCACGAAGGTGACCATCACCGTCTCCACGGGCCCGGAGGACGTTCGCGTACCTGTAGTCACCGGCCAGCAGCTCGCAGATGCCCGGGAGAACCTGGAATCCGCCGGCTTCAAGGTGGTTGTGAACCATGTCGATTCTGTGGAGCGGAAGGACCAAGTGCTCTCCGCCAGCAGCGAGGGTGAGAAGCTGCCGAAGGGCAGCGAGATCACCCTGGAGGTATCCCTGGGCAACCAGTTCGAGATGCCTTCTCTGCAGGGCAAGAAGTTCGGTGACGTGTTCCGCGAGCTGCAGGCCGCCGGCTGGCGTGGCACTCCGGAGCAGCTACACCGGGAGAACAAGAACACCACGGATCTGGGTCGCGTAGACGAGGTCGCACAGCAGTCCGTCCACAGTGGTGAAGTAGTCAAGCGGGACGAGGACATCACCGTCACGGTGTACGTCTTCAACCTGCTGCCCTAGCAGCAGCGGCGGCGCCCCTGGGCAGCCTCACAGAGCGAGCGCCCTAGAGCCGGTGCTCTAAAAAGGGCACCCTAAAGCACCGAGGCTTCGGCGCTGATCGCGCCGGTAACCTCCAGTTGCTCCTGCACCAGGCGGTCCACCAGCTCAGCAGGCACTACCTCGCCCTTGCCGCTCAACCGCCCGGCTTCGTTCAGCCAGTTCGCCAGCATCAGGTGGCCGTACTGCGTCATCACGGACTCGGGGTGGAACTGCACGGAGTGGATCGGCAGCGACTGGTGGCGCATCGCCATGATCATGCCGGAATCGGAGGTCGCCGTGACCTTTAGCTCCTCCGGGACGGTGCCCGGATCAACGGTGAGCGAGTGGTAGCGCGTCACGCGGAACGGGCTCGGCACTCCGGCTAGCACGCCGGTGCCGTCATGGGCCACGGGCGAGGTCTTGCCGTGGAAAAGCTCGTCTGCCCGCACGACCTCCGCGCCGAAGTGCATGCCGATCGCCTGGTGCCCAAGGCACACCCCGAATAGCGGAATCTGCTGTTCAACAGCGATTTTCAGCACATCCAGCATGCGGCCTGCTGCGCTCGGCTCGCCGGGTCCGGGGGATAGCAAAATCGCGTCGAAGCCCTGCATCATATCCGCCAGCGCATCCGTGTCGGCCCCATCGGGGTTGCCGGCGCCGGTGAGCTCGGGGGCGTCATTGCGCAGCACCACACAGTCGTCCCCGCTGAAGCCCAGCTGCCCGATGTATTGCACGAGGTTGTAGACGAAGCTGTCGTAGTTATCGATCACGAGAATGCGCATAGCAAAGAGTTTAGCGCGGCAGCGTGCATGGCTTTGCCGCGGTGTGCTGCTACTATCGTCTGGTACGTATTTTGCCCATGGGCGCTCGGTACCTCGTAGGCCGTCCGCTCCGCAGTCAATCGCTTCGAGGTTTTGAACAATGCCAAAGTCCAAGGTTAATTCCGCTGAGGAGAACTACACTAGCTCCTCTTCCGCGGACCGTCGCACACCCGTGAAGCTGAATTCCAGCGGTACTCCGCGTTGGTACATCGTGCTGATGCTCGCGCTGATGCTTCTGGGCCTGGCCTGGCTGGTTGTTAACTACATTGCCGGCCCGGAGATCCCGTTCATGCGCGATCTGAACGCATGGAACTACCTGATCGGCTTCGCCCTGCTGATCGTGGGTCTGCTAATGACCATGGGTTGGAAGTAGCGCCAAGTTTACTTCCCGGCACTGCCCTAGTTGGGCGACCCTAGTAGTGCCACCCCAGGCCGGTCCATATGGTGAAGGCCAAGATTGCCGTCGCGGCTAGTGCTGCGACGGTCTTTTTTCTTATTGACGCCCCCACGCCCCCGTTGCCGCCCTCCCCAACGGTGCTGGTGATGAGTGCTATGACGGCGCCTCCGGCGAGCCCGCCGATGTGTCCCCATAGCGAAACGTTGGAGTACATGAGGGAGTACCCGAGGTTCACCAGCAGGAGGATGATGGGCCCGCGAAGGTCGCGCTGCCGTATCCGCGACAGGGAGATGAGCATGGCGAACAGTCCGTAGCCGACGGTGGAGGCACCGCCGACAGGGACGTTGGGCTGGAAGTACATGCAGGCCAGCGCGCCGCCAGCGGCGCTGGCGACGATGAGGCTGAGCATGACGGTAGGCCCGTAAAAGCGTTCGACATCGCGGCCGATCAGGAAGATCAGCAGCATGTTGAAGCCCAGGTGGGCGGGGTCCAAATGAACGAATGCGGCGGTAAGGATGCGCCACCATTCACCGAACAAGGTGACGTTGGCGGCGTTGAAGAGCATCTCCTGCCCCAGGTTGTTCGAGCTGAGGCCGAACATGGATCGGCCGTCGAGGGGGCTGGCGATGCTGCCGGATTGAAAAACCGTCACCACGTAGACAAGGCAGCAGGCTGCGATGAATACGTTGGTGACGGAATACCGCCGGCTATTCCGGCGGGCTTGCGCGTCCAGCCACGGCAAGGAGTTTTTACTCCTGGATCTCGACAGACTCGATGACGACGTCGTCGTTCGGGCGGTCCATGCGGTCGGTTGCGACGCGGGAGATCTTTGCGACGACCTTCTGGGACTCCTTGTCGGTGACCTCACCGAAGATGGTGTGGCGGTTGTTCAGGTGCGGGGTGGCCGTCACCGTGATGAAGAACTGGGAGCCGTTGGTGCCGGGGCCAGCGTTGGCCATGGCCAGCAGGAACGGGCGGTCGAACTGCAGCTCCGGGTGGAACTCGTCGCCGAACTGGTAGCCCGGGCCGCCACGACCGGTGCCGGTCGGGTCGCCACCCTGGATCATGAAGCCATCGATGATGCGGTGGAAGATCGCACCGTCGTAGAACGGGCCTTCGTTGGTGCCGGAGGCGTTGGGCTGGGAGTACTCCTTGGTGCCCTGCGCCAGGCCAACGAAGTTGGCTACGGTCTCCGGCGCGTGGTTGCCGAACAGATCGATGGCGATGTCGCCTTGGTTGGTGTGCAGAATTGCGGTTGCAGTCTTATTAGTCACGGTGATCCATTGTACTAAAAAGCCGCGACGGCTTCCGGCGCCTTGGCGACTCAAAAGCTGTATTGCCCATCCCGGTGGGGATTTTTCTTTAGGATGGGTGTTAGCACGAACACATATTGAAATACCCAAATAGATCTCCAAGGAGCATCTCGCACGATGAACCCCACCACGTTGAAGCTGGCGCTGCGCGGCGCCAAGCAGGGTCGCACCATGTTGAATAACCGCAAGGAGTTTAAGCGCCGCCAGGAGTTCGACGCGCTGCAGCAGCTGCGTGACAACCTGGCCACGGAGGGCGAACGAGAGGGCATCATTGCTGGTTCTCCCGCTCACGTGAAGGCCGTCGCGGAGCTCATGCTGAAGGAAGAGGGTGCTGCGTCTGCCCTCGAGCAGGCCCGTGCGGCTGCGGCTGCCCGCAAGCACCACCAGGCGCACCACTCCGACGAGCTCACTGCTGCGGATGTTGCGGACATGAGCTCCACCGGTTCCCAGAACACTGCCGACACTGCTGACAAGGCCGCCGACAAGGCGGACAGGGCTCGTGCGAAGGCCGAAAAGAAGGCCGAGGCCGCAAAGAAGAAGGCCGCGAAGGCACAGGCCAAGGCAGCCAAGAAGACCAAGAAGGTTGAGGGCGAGGCTGCTGGGATGGTGGCGTCACTAAAGAAGAAGGGCGAAGAATTGAACACCGATGAACTGACCGAGAAGCTCGGCGCGGATGCCGAGAAGCTGCGCAAGAAGATCGACAAGCGCACGCAGAAGCTGCGCAACCGTTTCGACGAGGCGCAGGAGAAGGCCCAGAAGAAGGCCGGCAAGAAGGCCAAGAAGCGTGAGCAGAAGATCGCTCAGCTTACCGCTGCGCTGAAGGAAAACGCTCACGATCTGCAGGAACGTGGCCAGACTGCGACCAGCAAGCTGTACGAAGAGGCGGAGTCCCGTGGCGGCGACCTGGCGAAGAGCGCGGAGAAGAACCGCAAGCAGCTGGCCAAGAAGCTGGAGGCCACCAAGAAGAAGGCAGCCAAGCGTGCGCAGAAGCAGACCAAGGGCGCACAGAAGGATGCCCGCAAGCGCGCTGCGAAGCTGGACAAGAAGGTAGCCCGCGCCACCAACAAGGCGCAGAGCAAGGCGCTGGCGAAGGCCGAGAAGAAGGGCCTGAAGAAGCAGGAGAAGAAGCAGAAGGGCGGCCTGTTCGGCAAGTTCCTGCTGCTGGCCATCCTGGTTGCCGCGGGCGCTGCTGCGTTTAAGTTCCTGCGTGGTGGCGAGAACGCTCCGAAGAACTCCCCGAAGGTGCAGGACTTCGCGGACAAGGCCACCGGCGCTGCCGAGAAGGCCAAGGCGAAGGCCGCCGAGACCGCTGACAAGGCTGAGGCGAAGGCCACCGAGGTGAAGGAGACCGCCGAGGCCAAGGTCGACGAGGCTAAGGATGCGAAGGCCGAAGAGGCCAAGACCGAGGAGAAGCAGGCTCCGGCTGCCCCCGCCGCACCGTCCGCACCTGCCCCCGCCGCACCGTCCGCACCTGCCCCGGGTGCACCGGGCGCTCCCGCACCGGGCGTAGCTGTTCCGGGTGCTCCGGCTGCTCCGCAGGCTGGTAGCGACCAGGGCGCTGCCGATGCCACGGATGCGACCGACGCCGCCGAGGCCGACTTCCCGCTGGCCGATGGCCCGGGCGAGGATCCGGACGAGGGCGGCAAGCACCGCCTGTAACCCGCACCCCCACATCGCGCGCTAGATCCGGCGCGCGATAATGGCGTACATGACCCCGCGCCGCCTCACATTCCGCACCATCCCGCTGCCGCAGGCAGACGCTCGGGACATCACCGGAAGTGTCGCGCCGCGGGTCTTTTTGTCTTTATTTAATGACGCCCCCACCGCCGCCTGGCTGGACTCTTCCGGCAACGGCGGCGCCCTCAGTGTGCTGGCAAATAGCGCGGGTCCCCTAGCCCGAACGTGGATGCCACAGGTGGAAAGCTCGAATACGTTCTTCGCGCAGCTCGGAGGCACTTTCGACGAGCCGGTTGAGATTCCGCGAGACTGGCCGTGCGACTTCGCCCTCGGCTGGGTGGGCGCATTGGGATACGGAGTGGAGGACATTGCCCGCTCCCGGGAAGACCATCCGGATGCGGCATTGCTGTTCGCCGACCGGGCGGTCGTGATCGACCACGCACACGCGGTGGCCTATGCAATGGCAATGCTGCCGAGTGCCAAAGATGCCGGGGATGCCGGGAGCACCCACGATGAGCAGCTGGAATGGCTGGACACCACCGTCGCCGAGGTGCGACGGATCGCTGGCGAGGTCTCCGAGACAAGCGGTGCGGGACTGGAAGCCATTCCGGAAACCTTTCCGAGCAGCATTCCGGGCGGTGCACCGCCCCGTGACACGGTGCCCGCCGAGTCCGTGACCATTGAGCGCGCGGCGGCCTTCCGCTTCGACCAGCCGAAGCGGCAGTACCTGGCGAGCATCCAGCGCTGCCTGGATTACATTGCCGCAGGCGATAGCTACGAGGTCTGCCTTACGAATACTGCCCGCGGCCCGGCACTTCGGGAGCTGGCCGGACTGCAGCCCACTCAGCAGCCCGGCGCGAACTCGCCCTACGCACCGTCACCGGAATTACTGGCCTACCTGCGGCTCCGCGAAGTCAGCCCGGTTCCCTATGGCGCATTCCTGCGCTTCGACCGCCCTGGTCAGGCGCCACTGCACATCCTCAGCGCCTCCCCCGAGAGGTTCCTCAAGGTCTCACCGGAGGGAGAGGTCTCCGCCGAGCCGATCAAGGGCACCCGCCCCCGTGGGGAGGACGGAGCGGCGGATGCGAGGGGGCGTCAGGAATTAATGAGCAACCCCAAGGACCGGGCGGAGAACCTGATGATCGTTGACCTGCTGCGCAACGACCTCGGCAGAGTGTGCGTGCCGGGCAGTGTGGAGGTGCCGAAAATTTTTTCGGTGGAGAGTTTCTCGCACGTCCATCAGCTGGTCAGCACCATTACCGGCCAGCTCCGTCCGGGGCTCGGCGCCGTCGACGCGATTGCGGCCAGTTACCCCGGCGGCTCCATGACAGGCGCGCCGAAAATCCGGACGATGGAGATTATCGAGGAGCTGGAGCCGCATCCGCGCGGGTTCTATTCCGGGGCGATCGGCTGGATCTCCCCCAATTCCGCCACAGAGCTGAACATCACGATCCGCACGCTCGTCGACGATGGCGCGGAGTGTTCTTTCGGGGTCGGCGGCGCGATCGTCGCGGACTCGGATCCACTGGCGGAGTACCAGGAAACGCTAGTAAAAGCGGCGGCGCTACTCGATACACTCGGGGGCCAAATCGCCTAACATTCTACTCGAAACATTTTCGAGTACGTTGTTTATCGCAGGTCAGAGGCTCGAAACTTGTTTCTAGTAGGTTTCGAGTACCTTTCGAGTAGCTTTCCTAGCTACCTAAGCGGCCCCTTTACAGACCACACGGCACGCGGATCGCGCGGTCCATTTCCACGCCAATGAACCAGCCCAGCATCACGCATGGCCTGCAATGCACGGCGCACTGGCGGGGCCGACAAGCCCAGCGCCTCGGCAACATCACCCGTGGACATTGGCCGACCACTCATTTCTAGAGCAGCAAGCACATCCTCGGAATGACGAGGGAGACCACCCAGCACTTGGGCGTCTAAACGCTGTGTTGCGTTCAATGTAAGAACTACGCTGCCACTAGTTTGCGTATATACCGGATCAGCAAACCCAACCCGCCGCATACTTGCAAACATACGTCGGATTCCCTCACCCAGTTCCTGGCCAATGCGGAGCTCAGCGGTTACTCGCGCAATCAGAGGGTTGCGCGCAAAGCGGGCAATGGACTCCGGTTTAGTCGGATCTACAAGGCCGGGGAAGCGCCCCGGGCTAGAGACCTCAATCCGGCTCGGGAAAATTTCGAAACGAATGTGATCCCCGACCATGCTGTACGAGCGATGCACCACCGCGTTGACCAACCCCTCAAGCCAAACGTCGTGAGGGATAAGGTTCTCATCCTCGAAAAGACCCGCGCCGGTGAGCCGTCGAGTATTTGGCAGCATTCCGCTAATTGCTTCCTGAGCTGCTTGAATCTGTTGCGGTATCGGACCATCAAAACGCTGGTCATCCATCAACTGCTGCATCTGGCCAGGCAATCGCTCGTCCTCGCCAAAACGTAAAACCCGGATGTGTGCGTTCGGGAAGAACTCTTGAGGATTGTGCCCGAAAAGCAATATCGCAGCAGCACGTGGCCTGCCGTCCCGGTCAATCAGGTTGCGCGCCTTCAGAGCATCTTCGGCACTCGAAGAACCAATGGTCTCGGCATAAGTCTCAACCAGATCCATGTTGAGGTCGTTCGGGGTAGCGTTCGCGGGAACCGTGGCATCGTATTGCTGCTCACCCTTGGTGTAACGAAGCTCCAGAATGTCATCAGCCCTCAAGTGCTTCGTTTCATCACCCACTCGCAAGAAGCAGTCCCCTGACTTCAGGTAATGGACCCGCTCACTGGGCAAGACGTGGAAAAGATACACCTGCGTACGATCATCCACGTCGCACAACTCGATCTGGACGCGAACCGTCGGATCCGTGTGATCCAACGACGTCTGCCGCAGAGCATTGTCTTGGGTAGCGGTCGGCTTTCCTTCGAATTGCCGGTCCGAAATGCCAACCGCAATTACGCCGCCCTCAGAATTGGCCATGCCGACAATTGTCTTAGCCAAGTCCTTCGGCTTAATGCGGAAAGATTTGCGCTCGAACCACTGGTCTTCGGGGAACTGCAGAAGCTGGTTCGGCTCCTCGTGGAAATCTCGCTGCACACTCACAATCTAACATTCTACTCGAAATATTTTCGAGTACGTTGTTTATCGCAGGTCAGAGGCTCGAAATTTGTTTCTAGTAGGTTTCGAGTACGTTTCGAGTAGCTTTCAAGTGGCTTCTTTCGCAACCTTGGAAGCCGATAGGTTAGCCTGAAAGAAAGCTATGCTTACCCGCAATAACAGCGATGCTGAGGCGGGTGTGGTTGGAACGGTGGGCGTCACCAAGAGAAGAAAGAGGAGTGAATCCGCGCGTGCGAGCAGGCGAGCAACACATCGATACCGCCGCGTGGATGCAAGCCATCTTCAACCGCAGCGAGCAGGCCGGCACGCGCCGCGAGCGGACTAAACAGGCGCTACTGCACGCCGGCATCGAGCTGATCGCCGAAGAGCAGACCGATCTTTCTATCCTGGCGATCACCCAAAAGGCCGGGGTTTCCAACGGCAGCTTCTACAACTTCTTTAAAGACCGCACGCAGTTCTTCGACGCGGTTGCAGAGTACGCGGTGAACAACCTGGCCAGCATCTTTGACCTGGCGGCGGACCAGGATCTGGACTCGATCGACGCGGCGGCGACGAACATCCGCATCCTGGCGTATGCGCACCGCCTAGTACCGACGCTGTCGAAGTCGATTGTTCGCCGCTCCCCGGACTTCTACACCATGCCCAACGAACTGGTGCGCAAGCTGCGCCAGCGGATCAGCGCGGGCGTGGACGACGGTTCCTTCCACGTGGCCAGCACCGAAACGGCTGCGGCGATTATCTTCGGCGCCAACGCGATGCTAGGGCAGCGTCTGCACGAGGATCCGACGTTGAACAGCAGGACCGCCGGGGACGACCTGGCGCTGGATCTGCTGCGCATGCTGGGGGTAAGCGAGGAGCGCGCCCTGCAGACCATCGCACGGCCGATCGACGAATACCTGACGCCACCGCAGTAGGCGCGGGGCTAGTCCTCCCGTGCCACGCCGAAGCCGAAGCGGTCGAGGAAACGGTCTTCCTCCCGGCGCGTGTCCCGCGAATGCTCCGTGATCCAATCCGTAATGCGCTGCTGCAACTCCGGATTCAGGGGCGCGCGCACCAGGTCGGGGCCTAGGATTCGCTCCCAGGTGGGAACCATGATTCCGCGGTAGTTATGGCCGTGACCTGCGGGAGTCTGCTTCGAGGTCAGCATGTCCATGGCCACCTGCCAGCCGGTAGTAAACGGAATCCAGCGGAGTTTATGCACTACATCGTTGTGCTGGGTGGCCGGTGCGGGCACGCCCCGGGCGCCGGGTTCGCGCAGCCAGTCTGGTTCCTTCCAGAACAGATCGGCATCCCACCACACGATCGCATCGGAGGCGTGCTGCACCACAGCCACCCGCGGGTGCTGCCACGGCTGGCCGTACTCCTGGCCGCGCCAGTCGCGGTCCAGGTGGTCGGCGTGGCTGATGAAGCGCACGTGCTGGCCTTGGTCGTACAACGGTAGGCGCTCTGGCGAGCCTTCGCTGCGGTAGGTGGTCATGTCCCGGATCATCTTGGTAAAGCGTGGTGCGCCGGACAGCACCGCCCCGTCCACCTTTGCCAGCATGTCCTCCAGCCCGTCGAAGGCTGCTGCCGTGCCATACGCCCCCAGGGATTCGCCGGTCACGAACACCTTTGGTGGGTTGGGCATGCCGTCTAGCAGCTCAAACACGGCGTCAATAAGTAACTTGGCAGCGCGCACCGGGGTATCGCGGTCAAGCACATAGGCGACGGGCGACTGCACGTAGGAGTACTGCATCGCCACGTTCACGCAGTTGCCGCCCGTGAGGAACTCGACGGTATCCAGCTGCCAATCCGGCACCCATCCCGTGCCGGTGGAGGTGTGGATGACGATAGCCGAGCGGTGTAGGGCGCCGGTCCGCAGCAGCTCCCGTTTCACCAGATCAACGATGCTTTCCAGCGTGCGCCCGGGGGCCAGGCCGCCGTAGATGCGGATCGGCTCGTGCACGTCATCCAGGCCCGTGACCTCCGTGATGTCGCGCGCCCTGGGGCCACCGCCGACTAACACGCGACCTTGGGCGCCCAGGGAGATCCACCTTTCGTGTGACCACACCGAACCAGAACGCTCGGGCTCCCACGGCTGCTGGTAACCCCAGTACACGCGACGGTTTACGAGCTCGGCCTTCTCGTTGAACTTCTCGAGGAACTGCCGTAGCAGGATCTTGTCGGAGATGAGGTAGGCGATGACGCCCACCGCCCCAGCAGCCACAGGCACAGCTACGGGGGCGGGGACGAACCGACGCAGCGAATGCCGAGTGAGGTCGAAGCTGGACTGTAGTAGCTCGCCGAGCAGCAAGAATGCGCCGTAGCCGAGGGTGCTGACGGCAATGCCAACGAAGGCGGAGGGGGCGCCGAGACGCTGGCTGTTCACCAGCGCAGCGGATTCGCCTTGGCGCTTGTAGAAGCGGTAGGCCGCGACGGCGGTGGCCAGGGTGAATGCAGCGTGCATGGCGCGGTAGGCCTCGCGGTAGCCGGGCTTGTTCACGAGTTCCCGCAGGTCCAGACCGGCGGCGCGGAAGGCGGGCAGAACTGCGCTGGCGATGATGGTGCCGTTGAAGTGCCCGACCGCCTGGGACGTGGAGGCGTTACCGGCAACGGCCCACCAGGGGTGCGGTAGCAGAGAGGGCGAAAGGGCATTCCACATGCCGATTTCCGCCCCGATGATGGCGAAACCGCGGCGGGGATCCAGGGCATAGCGCCTGTTCAGGCGCACGCCTGGGAAGAGGTTGGCGTAGAGGTCAATTGCGCCGGCGGCGGCGCGGAAGGAGTAGGACAGCGTGGTGAGGGAGGCCCACTTCGCCCGCCGCTTTAGGCCCGGGAGGATTCTTCGCCGCAGTTTATGCATGGGTGGAATGGATGCTAGTGCTGGGCTCCACGCAGGGTGGCATGCGTGACGTAATACTCTTCGTAGTCCCGTAGAGTGCGGGCTTTCTCGTTAAGGCGGGCCATCACGGCTTCGCGGGCGCTTTCGCGGTCGTTGTAGAAACCCAGCGGGTCGCCGACACGGACTTCCTCGCCACGCTCCACCAGCATGTACGCCTTACCTTCAGGGCCATCGATGGTTTGCGGCGTCCCGGTGAAGGGGTCGGTGTAGCGATACGTGGTGGTCGTGCCGGTCATAAGTCGTGGGGCTCCCTGGGTTGGGGTTTGCGGTTTGATTGGGCTCGCTCATTCCACATTACTTGCAGCGGCCAGGGCTGATCCACACAAAAGCGGGTTTAGCACCCCGGCAGAAGGCGGATCCGCATCCAGGGCAAGAAGTTCGCTGTGGAGCCCGAAGGGAACTAGAGCTTCCCCTCGGCCAGCACGGTCCCACCCGGCGTATCGCTGCCGTCCATCGGCTCCTCGGTGACGCGCACCATCATCGTGTCCGCCGGCAGCGGCATCCACACGTTGTCGTGCGGATCCTGGCCAATCACGCCGGCCGATCGGGCGGCGCCGTTTTCGTTGATAGACCACACCTGCGCGCCCATGCCGTCCTTCAACACTGGCGCGCCGTTGACCATCGCCCCACCGGAATCCATCTCCGCCGAGACCACCACGTCCAACGTCGAACCGTCGGCCTTCAGCGACACGCTGCGCACGTCACCCATCGCCATGATGGAGTGCATGTGGTCTTCCGCCTCCGCACCCTGCATGGGCTCCTCACCGTTCGCACCCTGACCAGCTCCTTCAACGGACTGGTTCGTGTTGTTCTCCGCAAGGTCGGCATTCTCGCCGCCACCCCACAGCCCGCTGGTGGTGCCCACGATCCCCACGCCTGCCAGTAGTACAACTGCAGCAGCCGCGGCAAAGGCAGCGCGTGCGAATCCACGGCGAGTCCCGCGCGTTTTCGACAAAGGCACAACGTTATCCGCACCAGCCTCTTCACACGGCGCGACCTGCGGATACTCGCCCGAAGCGATCGCATCCATAATGTTCGACTTCAACTGCGGCGGAGGCGCCACCGGTCCGGCCAAGTCCGCCAGGTCGGCTTCTAGCTCGCCGAAGTCCGGCTTCTCGTCTTTCATCGGGCACCCCCTTCCGCCAGTGCGTCACGTTGTTCTTTAAGGATCTTCTCTAGCTTACGAAGCCCATCACGCACGCGCGTCTTCGCAGTTCCCAGCGCTACGCCGGTGGCTTCAGCCAGCTCCGCGTGAGTCATATCGCCGAAGTACGCCAGCAGAATCGCGGTCTTGTGCGGCTCGCCTATGATCTCCAGCGCGGTCCGCACGGCGTGGCGTTGTACATTCCTTAAGGCCTCGTCTTCCACGCTTTCTTTTTTATTGACGCCACCAGGAAGGCCTCCCGGTCATCCCGTTTCATAGTGGCGATGGCGCTTCGAACCCGGTCAATGGCGCGGAGCCTCGCCCGGCGGAGGATCCATGATTTCGCCGAGCCTTTGGCCGGGTCGAAGTCTGCAGCGTGCTGCCACACCTCGATGAAAACTTCCTGGGTGACTTCCTCCGCCTGCGCTTGGTCGTGGAGAATTTGCAGCGTGAGGCCCAGGACATTCGGGGCGATGTGGTCGTAGAGGCGTGCGAAAGCCGCCGCATCACCCTGTTGGGTGAGCAGCATCAAGCTCTCGAGGATTTCTCTATCGACGATGGCCACCGTTTTCATCGTAGCGCCCCGGGGCCTACGACCTGCTCGTCATCTACTGGTTCTGCTTTCCCTGCAGATCCGGCATCATGCTTTCGTCGGTCTCCATCATGTTCTCGACCTTGTCTTCCATTTTGCCGTCCATCTTGTTGTCCATCTTCTCGGACATGGCGGGCTTATCCGGCATCATGCTCTCCTCGGTCATCTTCTCTTCGGTCATCTTGCTTTCACTGGTCATTTCGGAAGAAGTGGTTTCGCTCATCTTGGAATCCGCAGCGTCATCGTCCTCGTTGCACGCAACCAGGCCCAGACCCATCACGCCGGTCAGAGCTACGGCCATGGCGGCACGGCCCACAGAGAATCCGGCTGCACGGTTAGCTGCAGAGTTGGTCTTGCGAATCATCATTTGTACTGCTCCTTCGGGTTAGCGATCGTTTTCCACACGACCCCGTCGCAGGGCCGCTTCATTGGTACATACGGCGCCCTCCCCCACGCCGGATTGGGAGTTTTCGAGAATTCTTAAATTCCCGAACACTTGCCAAGAGATGCCCCACCAGTTCACAGAAGTGCAGTAAGGCAAACAAACGTTTGATTACCGAGCAGATAGACCACTTTAGATGTCTTACCCCGTCGCTACAGTAAGTACTACATCCACCGAAGATGCCTAGGCATTTGCCCACCGTAAACAACTCAACAACATATCGGAAGGGACACAGACCATGACCCCCGACAATCGCACCGAAGATCAGAAGGCTGCTGCCGTCCGCGCCTCCATGACGATGGCCGGATACACCATGACAACCCGAGACGAAGAGGATGTCCGACGCATCCTCCGAGGAGAAATCACCGGCGACGAAGCTGTACTGGAAGTACTGGAACGACACGGTTTGGGCGACAGCGAACGTGCCCAGGAACTCCGCACACGCATCGCTGAGAGCAAGAAGGAAAGCCAAACAGGCAAGAGTGATGACCTAACGGACAATGCGTAGAACTTCCCTGCCTAGCCGTCTCCTCAAGGATTCCGACTTTGCATCAAACTGAGAATCAAAGTGTCAAACTTTGAATGAAAGTGCGACTTTCAACGAATCTTTTCATAGTTTCATTCACACTTAGACTCCAACCGCTACTCGCGGCTGTAAACCGTCGCTTTTCGTCCCTGACCCCCGACCATGGACACGTATCCCTGTGCGAGGAGTGGATCAAGTGCGTAGCGAACCTGCGCAGGAGACAGACTTGTCCTATCCTGCAACTCCTTCATTGTCGCCGATCCGTTCAAGCCAATGGCTTCATAAACTTTAGGAACGTTCTTTCCCAAGGATCGTAGAATCTGCTCGTCCGTGCTCTTACGACGCGCCTTATCGCCAGTACCGGTCTCCTCTCCGACGGCGTAATAGACGCCGTCTTCGTAATTAAGGAACTCATCATCCGAGAGCTGATCAAGCATCCGTCGACATGCTCTCTCGCCTAACGGGGCGTACATCTGCACGATGCGCTGCCGCGTCGCCCCGCCCTGACTACGTAGATTCACCAGTAGATCTTCCTCAATCGGAACGAGACGCCGCTTTCCTTGTCGTTGCAGATCCTCGAGCCATTTATCCTCGATCTCACTGAAACGTGAACCACGGGGAAATGACACTTTAAACGTGACACCGGTATCGATGAACTGCGGCTTTGGCAAACGAGCTTCCCTCGTAGCAGTGAGAATCTCTTGAATTCCACCACCCTCACCCTCGATGACGCGCTCGCCATCCGGCGTCCTTAGATAGCGTGCAATCTCATAAAGCCGCTTGTTTACAGGAGCTTTGGTCAGCTCCGGGCTTTCCAGCTGGGATGCGGATAATCCACGCAAACCACCCGGGCTGACCACTACTAGCATCTTTTCCGTAATTCGAACCTCTACTTTTTTGCCCACCTCCACGGATGGCCCCAAATCCCGGTGAACCAGGGCATTCGCCAGCACCTCTCGGATAGCCGAAGGCGGAAACTCCGGTTCATCGACAAGATGGCCAATTTCCGTATACCTGCTCACCGTGTCCGAGTTTTGCCTGATCCAGTTCATAATCTCCACAAGCATCTCCGGCAGTGGACCTTCGATCTCCTTGAGATTTTTATGGCGCCCTATTCCATCACCTCGAGCTAACCTCACCGCAACAGTTGCGCCAAGAGCAGGTTCAACTGACTGAGGCAGATAACCGAGCGCATACAAACCCCCCAAACGAAGATTGCCCTGGTTATCGGTTACGTTAGAAATATGGAGCAACTGTGAGTCATCGTCAATCCTGGATAGGCGAGTTCTAGACTGACGCACCGATTCAATAAAGCTCCTTAGCACTTCGCCATCGAGCACACCAGTATCGGTTCCATGAACAATCTGAAAATCGAAGTGCGTTTGCTGGCTAGCCGTTAGCGCAGAGAGCTCTAGCATCTTTAGATCGTTAGAGTTCATCTGATAATCGCCGTCAGCTTGACGCAGGTACGCCTTGTTCTTGAACCTTGCCGGTTTCTCTGTCGGTGTCAACGGCGTGACTTCCACCACCAAAACGTGTTTTCCGTCAATAATGTGGTGAAAGAACTCAAGCTGCGGGGCCGGCTTCACTGAAGACCGGCTGACCGATGCGATCGCCTTCTGCATTTCCGCTGGGTTATCAATACCGGTGACTTCAAAACCTTTTCGCTCGCTAACGCCAAGAATAATCGCGCCAGCTTGCGGCATATTGGCGAATGCGCATAGCGTCTCACCGATGTTCTCCGGAACACCTCCTGCCGCGGTTTTACATTCAACAAGAGTCGTGTCGTCCCCGAAGGCACGGAGCTCCCTGATCATTTCCGCAAGACGTTCAGCATTCCAGCTCATGATGATCAGTTTAGATCAATTTTCACACTTTCACTACCTGCTAATTCACAGTTTGAACCTCAAAGTGCGAATTAAAGTGTTAAACAATTAGCAGTTTCACACTTTGATTTATGAGTTTGGACTTTAACCCTTAACCCGAAAGCGCTCTGGACACCACAGATACAAGAAGGGTTAATAGACAAAAAGGGATGCAGACGGAGGGTTACAGCACGTACATATTGCCATAAATCTGCTCATCCCGTGAGCTGGCGGAATCTAGTCGATGTAGATGTTATTGACGAACGAGACTGGCCTGGAAAGCAAGAGAATATTAAAACACTCCACTGCAAACCAAAAGGTTAAACTGGCGAAATGACCATGTCAACTGACTATGTGCGCTGGATTGGAATTGCAGCGTGGACCAGTGGTTTAGCCATCCCACGAAACTGCCAGGCGTTGGCTGTTCTTCCGGGGGATTCTCCCAGAAGAATCTTAATCCAGAGCGCCGGGGGACGCGCCACAACATTCGAGGACATTGAGCGCGAGTACACACATATCCAGTGGTTGCTAGCTGGAGCTCCTAGTGATGAATCTGTGCTGAATTATGTGTACTACCAGCAGCTCTGCTTAACGCATTATGAGCTCCTCGACCATGACTTCGCCATCCTGGATGTCAGCGATAGCGCGTGCGGGAGCAAAAACTACTCCTTCAGGCAGTCGTCTGCAGCTGATCGCCGCCCCGACTACAGTCCCAAGGAAGCATTGGCCGCAGCTCAGCGCCTCAGCAACTCCGCGATAGGATCGGCTCTTTCAGAACATATTCCTGCCTGGAATATGGCCGAGTCATTAGGGCTGCTAGCTCTTGCTGTTCGTGAATACTTCACGGGCGCGGTAGTACGGAAACTTACTCGGAAGTATGTAGAGGATCTTCGTTCGGATTCTCTAAACACCCAGGAAGTTCTCGGTTGTGGCCGCCTCGCCTATAGTGTGGCGTTTAAAGTTAATGATGACTCTGCAACCACCGCTCCGGTGATCACCCTGCACGTTCAGGAAGATGATCCTCTTTTCACAGAATCTGTGTTGAGGCACATCGTTGACCGGGCACAGGCCTTCGCTAGCGCATGTGGAAGTGGCGTTCATTGCGAGTCAGTATTCCACAACATCATTTTCCACCAGGCGTTCCCTAGCACCGTCCATGAACCGGATGCTGAAGAAACACCAATCATCCTGTACCGAATCCCGCTCAGCGCTGAGCTTCTCCCTGTCCAATCCTTAACGCAGGTGTTGGGTGACAGCGCCGCCCGCACAGCCGATAACGCACTGAGAGAGCCTCCCCAACGGAGTTTGCTAAGTATTCGTCGACTCCCAGATAGCGGCATCATACGGGTACGCAGCTTCATCCCAGGAACAAGCATCGTCGATCGTGCAATTCACCGCGGCGGCTATCTCGCATCCTCGGAGCTTGTTTCTAAATTACAACAGGAAAAGGCGATGGCTGATCCTGATTGTCTCGCCGCAGCTGTAACACCGACGCTGATCTGGGAATCTCTCAGCACTTGGGGTCTCGCATCCGACAGCACCGCAGGTTCAGTGTGTTCCGTGCTTAGCGTGCGCGCCAATAGCACCTCCGCTGTGGAAGGTTCCATTCATCAACCACTGTTGACAGTTGAGGTCGATGAGCAGGCGCCACTCGGCACCGTGGCACATGACGTGTGTGATGTTCTCGGTGACCTGGGCATCGATTCCTTTACGGACTTCCCGATTGAGTTACTGTGGCTCGATCCACCGAAAGAGGCCGGCGTCAGCACCTCCTCTCCCAACGCTGCACCCCCACAGGCCACGTCGCTGGAACTCCCCATCTTATGGCCCCGTGCGTTAGGGGCACGATCAATAGCTGCCACAAATCAGGCACTCGCGCTCGCCGCCGTTCGCCGTGCTCTGCGCCACTGTTGCACCAAAGGCCTGTCATGGATCGGGGTAGCTCATGCTAGAAAAACCTCTGCCAGTGGGAGGCATCTGATTAGGGTGGCGGTCGCGTTCGAGTCTGAATACGCAGACAAAGTGGCCGTCAATCAGGAATTGACCCTCGCAGTGAATGCGGTTTTTGCCGAAAACTCTATCGGTCCACATGTCACGTGCGAGGTTATCGATGCTAACCAAATAACCGACGTTTCAACATGGGTCACGGCGGCTGGGTACCATCCCGTTACTGGTTTCCTGCCTGCATATATTCAGCTTGAACACCTCAACACCGGCTATCCACCAAATTCTTGATCGCTATCACCCGAGGTTTGATACCCATGCTGGGGTGGTCTGAGAATTAGGTTCAGTAGGCTTAAGCCACTGCCTGCTGCTTTTTCTTCCAATTCTCCGCATACCTGCCCGGGCTGAGATAGCCCAACACCGAGTGCGGATGTTCAGAATTGTACCGGCGCGATCACCAGTCAACCATGACCCTGGCGTGGGTGAGGTCCTCAAAAAGATTATCCTCACGTAACTCGTCGCGCATCCGGTTATGCAATGACTCGACAAACCCGTTATGCCATGGTTGACCCGGCGAGACAAAAGCCATGAGCGCCTCATGCTCACTTGGCCCAGTCCCGCAAGCCACGTACCATGCCCGACGG
>NZ_JASBOI010000022.1:0-24707 GCF_039907245.1 Corynebacterium sp. c24Ua_83
TATAGAGCCATATTGGAGCGCCGACCCCGATACGTTTGAGGTATGGCTCGGAAGATTGCCGGGCGGAAGTCTGTTGAAAGCTAAGGAGTACCCGCAATGAAGACTTACACACGCGCGGCATTGGCAGCAGTCCTGGCTTTGTCTCTCGGCGGTTCCCTAGCATCATGCAACATGAGCACTAACGAAGACGCCGAACGGGCCATGCAGGAAGCCTCGGAAGGCTCAGGTGGCTCGGAAATGGCCGGTGATGAGGATCTTTCCTATGCCGACATGTCGGAGGAGGACTTTGCAGCGAAGGCCGCAAAGACCGTCGAGGAATTCATTCAAACCAACTTTGATTCCGCTTTGGTCAAGACAATCGAAAGGCTCCCCGACGAGGATAAGGAGCTGCTCAAGCGGGCTAACACGGTGGCCAACGTCGAGAAGCTCTCCAACGAAGAGAAGGATGAACTCTTCGAAGTAGCCGACAAGGTGTACAACGTGCGTCACTTCATCGCGGGGGTTGATGACATGAGCGATGAAGACCGCGGTGCGGTAGTTGTTGGTCTGAATTACAGCCTCGACGGTGTCTGGCGGTTTTTTGGTGGCCACGGCGCGATGGAGGTGAAGGCACATCCGGAGAAGGCGAAAGTCGATAGTGCTCGTACGAAGGTGGAGTTCCCGATGGGTTCCCTCGAAATGCACATGCACGGCATCGAGGCGAGTCAGCAGGAGCCCCTTGCCGTTGTCGTGGACGGCGGCCAGCTTCGCATTCATGGCCAGTACCTCATCGACATTGCGCACGAGGCCAAGGACGGGACGATGACTCGTACTCATTCCAAGAACGGCGTTACCACGACGGAGAAGGAGCAGATGACCCTGTTCGAAAACTAGGTCAATTATGCTGTGGGGTATGAACCCGCAGGATGCTCAAGAGCTTTTCACCGAAAGAACCCCTCGCATTGTCAACGCAGCCAAACTCCACCGGGCGGCTGCGCGCAAGAAGGCGGGGGTTTTCCTTGTGGAGGGGGAGAACAGCGTAGAGGCCGCCATTGCCACCGGAAGTGCCACGGACGTTTACGTCACGCTGGCCGCCGCGGAGCGCTTCGAGCCGATTATCCGCACCGCCGGCTACCTCAATATTTACGTGCACTACATCACGGACAAGGCGGCCAAACACCTTTCTGATACCGCCACGACTACAGGTTTGTTTGCCGTGTGCAAGCCGGTGCTGTGGTCTGTCGGTAAGGTATTGACGCCCCAGCCTCGGCTGGTGAGCGTCCCAGTGGAAACCAACGACCCCGGCAATGCGGGCACCCTGATTCGTGTGGCCGATGCCATGGGCGCGGATGCCGTGGTGTTCGCCGGGGAGACTGTCGACCCGCAGTCGTGCAAGGCCGCTCGCGCCTCCGCCGGCTCGCTGTTCCACGTGCCGGTGGCCCGCTCCACCAACGTGAAGGACGTGCTGGGGCAACTGCGTGCCCAGGGGCTGCAGATTCTCGCCACCGCGGCCGACGGGGAGGTCAGCCTGGATGATGCGGGGGAGATCCTCACCAAGCCCACTGCGTGGCTGTTCGGTAATGAGGCGCACGGGCTGAGCGAGGAGTTGCTGGCCGAGGCGGACCTGCGAGTTTCCATCCCGATCCGCGGGCGTGCGGAATCCCTCAACCTTGCCACTGCGGCCTCCATCTGCATGTATGAATCGTCCCGCATCCAAGCGGCGTCCCGTGAGGCTGCCGGGGGAGCAGTCGAAGACTGATAGCCCCAACTCGGTGCGGCAGTGGGCCAGCCGGGTATTATTAACGAGGTTAAGCCGTGCACGTAGAAAGAGGAGCGCACTGAAGTGACGGATTCCGCGGACACTCCCCAGGTAGAGCTTTCGGAGCAGGGGCTCAACGCCGCAGCAGACGCAGCCGAGAAGGCCTTTGCCGAGGCTGCAAATCTGGAGGAACTGGCGGCCGCTCGCCGCGAGCACCTGGGCGATGATGCCCCCATTCCGGCCGCCCGCCGTAGCCTGGGCAGCCTGCCGAAGGATCAGCGCAAGGATGCTGGTCGCCTGGTGAACATGGCACGGGGGCGCGTCGAAAAGCGCTTCGCCCAGGTCAAGGCCGAACTCGAGCGCAAGCGCAACGAGGAAGTCCTGCGCGCCGAGCGCATCGACGTCACCGAGCCGACTACCCGCGGCCAGCGCGGCGCCCAGCACCCGATCACCATTCTGTCCGAGCAGATCGCCGACATCTTCGTCGGCATGGGCTGGGAGATCGCCGACGGCCCGGAGGTCGAGGCCGAGTACTTCAACTTCGACTCCCTGAACTTCATCCCGGACCACCCCGCGCGCACGCTGCAGGACACCTTCCACATCGCTCCGGAAGGTTCTGGCCAGGTGCTGCGCACCCACACGTCTCCGGTGCAGATGCGCACGATGCTCTCCCGCGACCTGCCGATCTACATTGCCTGCCCGGGCCGCGTGTTCCGCACCGATGAGCTGGACGCCACCCACACCCCCGTGTTCCACCAGGTCGAAGGGCTGGCCGTGGATAAGGGCCTGACGATGGCGCACCTGAAGGGCACGCTGGACCACCTGGCCAAGACCCTCTTCGGCGAGGAGGCTAAGACCCGCATCCGCCCGAACTACTTCCCGTTCACTGAGCCCTCCGCCGAGGTGGATGTCTGGTTCGCCGACAAGAAGGGCGGCGCTGGCTGGATCGAGTGGGGCGGCTGCGGCATGGTCAACCCGAACGTCCTGATCGCCGCGGGCGTGGATCCGGAGGAGTACTCCGGCTTCGCCTTCGGCATGGGCATCGAGCGCACCCTGCAGTTCCGCAACGGCCTGCCCGACATGCGCGACATGGTGGAGGGCGATGTGCGCTTCACCCTGCCGTTCGGCGTGCGCCGCTAGAGAAACTTACAACCCCAGAGCAACAGAGCACCCCAGAGCACCCCATCTAAAGCCCCAATCAAGGATCTTTCGAAAACATGCTTATTTCCCAGTCGTGGCTGACCCGAATCCTGCAGACCTCCAACCCGCAGTGGAGTGTGAGCGCCGAGGAGTTCGACGCCGGCTTCGTCCGCGTTGGCTTCGAGACCGAGGGGTACGAGGCGATCCCTGAAACCACTGGCCCGCTGGTGATCGGTCGCGTCGAGAAGATCGAGGAACTCACCGAGTTCAAGAAGCCGATCCGTTACTGCGACGTGAACGTCGGCCAGGCCAACGGCACCGGCGAGCTGCAGCACATCATCTGTGGCGCACGGAACTTCGCCGAGGGCGACAACGTCGTCATCGCCCTGCCCGGCACGGTGCTGCCCGGCCCGTTCGAGATCTCGGCGCGTAAGACCTACGGCAAGATCTCCGAGGGCATGATCTGTTCTGCGATGGAGGTGGGCCTGGCCAGCCAGCAGAACGCGGGGATCATGACTATTTCTGACGCCGATCTGGCCAGCGCCAACCTCAAGGTAGGCGACGACGCGCGTGGGCTGCTGGGTTTGCAGGACACTATCTTCGACGTGAATATCACCCCGGATCGCGGCTACGCACTGTCGGCCAGGGGACTCGCCCGCGAGTTGGCGTCCAGCTTCGACCTGCAGTTCCGCGACCCGGCGCAGGATCCGGCAGCAGCGGCGATGCGCAACGACCTTTTCGCCGGCCTGCCCGGCACCGACGGCGAGGTGCAAGCGCTGAAGGTCGACGAGGACACGAAGTGCTCCAAGTTCGGCATGCGCAAGGTCACCGGCATCGATCCACAGGCGGAATCCCCGCTGTGGCTGCAGCGCGAGCTGATGCTGTGCGGCCAGCGCCCCGTGAACCCGGCGACGGACGTGACGAACTACGTGATGTTCCTGCTGGGCCAGCCGATGCACGCCTTCGACGCAGATAAGGTCACCGGAGAGCTGCACGTTCGCTTGGCGACGAAGGGGGAGAAGCTGACCACGCTGGATGACGTGGAGCGCACCCTCGACCCGGAGGACGTGGTGATCTCCGACGAGTCCGGTACCCAGTCGCTGGCTGGCGTGATGGGCGGCTCGACCTCCGAGATTTCCGACACGACCACCAACGTGCTGTTCGAGGCCGCGCACTGGGATCAGATCACCGTGGCCCGCACCTGCCGCCGCCACAAGCTTTCCTCCGAGGCCTCCCGCCGCTTCGAGCGCGGCACGGACGCCGCCATCATCGAGGACGCGCTGGACTTTGCCGTCGCACTGCTGGTGAACATCGCTGGTGGCCAGGTGGAGGAGGGGCGCACCCTGGTCGGTGCGGTCCCGGAGATGCCGATGATCACCATCCACACCTCCCTGCCGGGCAAGACCGCGGGCAAGATCTACCCGGACGGCACCACCATTTCCCGTCTGCGGGAGGTCGGCTGCGAGGTGCACGAGACCGGTTCCCGTGACGATAACGGTGCCCGCGAGATCGAGGTCACCCCGCCGACCTGGCGCCCGGACCTGACGATGCCCGCCGACCTGGTGGAGGAGGTCCTGCGCCTGGAGGGCCTGGAGGACATCCCCTCTATCGTCCCGACCGCCCCGGCCGGCCGCGGCTACACCCCGCGCCAGCGGATGCGCCGCAACGTGGGCCAGGCTCTGGCCTGGGCGGGTTACGCAGAGATCCTGCCTACCCCGTTCATCGCCAACGACGTGTTCGACGTCTGGGACCTGCCAGCGGATGACCCGCGCCGTCTGACGGTGAAGGTGCAGAACCCGCTGGAGAGCGACTACGCCTGCATCGGCACCACGCTGTTGCCGTCCATGATCGAATCCCTGCGCCGCAACGTCACCCGTGGCCAGCGCGACGTAGCCCTCTACGGTGTGGAGCAGGTATCCGTTCCGAAGACTGACAAGCCGTTCTCTCCGATGCCTTCTGTGAAGCAGCGCCCGGGCGCAGAGGAGCTGCAGGAAGTGCTGGATTCCCTGCCCGCTCAGCCGCTGCACGTTGCCGTTGTGGCTACGGGTAACCGTCAGCTGCAGGGCACCTGGGGCGAGCCGGAGGCATTCACTGCGGCGGACGCCATCGAGTCCGCCCGCGTGGTCGCCCGTGCCGCCGGCGTGGAGATCACCGTGCGCAACGCGGAGTACCTGCCGTGGCACCCGGGCCGCTGCGCTGAGATCCTGGTGGGCGACAAGGTCGTTGGCCACGCAGGCGAGCTGCACCCGCAGGTCTGCGAGCGCGCGGAGCTGCCGCCGCGCACCGTGGCCATGGAGATGAACCTGGATGAGCTGCCGTTGGAGGAGACCTTCCCGCGCCCGGTGCTGTCCGCTTTCCCGGCGGTGCTGCAGGACATCGCGGTCGTCGTTGACGAGGCCACCCCGGCCCAGGACGTTGAGGATGCCCTGCGCGCTGGCGCTGGCGAGCTGTTGGAGGAGATCCGACTGTTCGACGTCTACCACTCCGAGTCCCTGGGCGAGGGCAAGCGCTCGCTGACCTTCAGCCTGCGTTTCCGCGCACCCGACCGCACCCTGACGGAGGAAGAGGCCAGCAAGTCCCGCGAGGCCGCCCTGCAGTCCGCCACCGAGAAGGTGGGTGCGCAGCTCCGCGCCTAACTGCATAAT
Source organism: Corynebacterium sp. c24Ua_83 (assembly GCF_039907245.1). NCBI lineage: Bacteria > Bacillati > Actinomycetota > Actinomycetes > Mycobacteriales > Corynebacteriaceae > Corynebacterium > Corynebacterium sp. c24Ua_83. The sequence goes on from NZ_JASBOI010000022.1 coordinate 5,524, forward strand.
TCCCATAAACCTGAATAATTTGCACTTTGGGCTTAAATAGGGCAGAATCGTCCTATGTTGAAAATTGCAGTAGCAGGCGCCAGTGGGTACGCGGGTGGCGAGGCTCTTCGCCTCCTATTGAATCACCCCGGCTACGGCGTGGACTTCGAAATCGGTTCGTTGACTGGCGGTTCCAACGCGGGCACGCGATTCGGCGAACTCAACCCCGGGCTGCCCGCCCTGGCGGATCGCGTGCTCGAGGAGACGACGGAGGACGTTCTTCGCGGGCATGACGCTGCAATTCTGGCCCTCCCGCACGGGGTGTCCGCCGCCCTGAACCTGCCGGAATCCATGAGGATCGTGGACTGCGGCGCGGACTACCGTCTGAAGAACGCCAACCATTGGGCGCGCTTCTACGGCACCCCGCACGCCGGCACCCGCACCTACGGCATCCCGGAAATGCCGGGTCGCAGGGAGGAGATCGCGGCCACCAACTACGTCGCCGCCCCCGGTTGCTTCCCGACCGGCGCCACGATGGCCCTCATGCCCGCCATCGCCAGTGGCCTGATGGCCCCGCAGATCAGCGTGGTTTCCGTCACCGGCACCACCGGCGCTGGCAAGAAGGCCGCCGTGAACCTGCTGGGTTCGGAGACCATGGGTAACCTGCGCGCCTACGGCGTGGGCACCCACCGCCATGCCCCGGAGATCAAGCAGAGCGTGGAGGAGCTGCTGGCTCCCGGCTACTCCTCGGACGACGTGCACGTGACCTTCACCCCGGTGTTGGCCCCGCTGACCCGTGGCATCCTCACCACCGTCACCGCTCCCGCGCGTGGTCAGGCGAGCGATATCCGCCGAGCCTACGAGAAGTTCTGCGCCGACGAGCCCTTCCTGCACCTGCTGCCGGAGGGACAACAGCCGGAGGTCAAGAGCGTCGTCGGCTCCAACATGGTGCACATTCAAGTAGAAGTCGCCGATGGCATGGTCATCGCCACCAGCGCCATCGATAACCTCACCAAGGGCACCGCAGGTGCCGCCATCCAATGCCTCAACCTGATGTTCGGTTGGGAAGAAACCGCGGGACTCCCGCAGACGGGGCTCTGATTCGTAAGCCATGACCAGCGCAGACAAGAACAATTCGGATACCAGCACTGCCCAAGGTTCCTCTGCGGACCTCGGCGTGACCGTTCCCAAGGGCTTTAGCGCCGCAGCCGTGACGGCGGGGATCAAACCCTCCGGCAAGTCGGATATGGCTCTGATCCGAAACGACGGGCCCGATGCCATCGCCGCCGCCATGTTCACCCGTAACCAGGTCACCGCCGCTCCGGTTCGCTACACCAAGGCGAACAACGACGGCACCTTCCACGCCGTCGTGGTTAACTCCGGCAACGCCAACGCCTGCAACGGAGCCCAGGGTGACAAGGATGCGCGCGTGACCGCTGAGAAGGCCGCCGAGCTGCTGGGATGCCAGCCCAGCGACATTGCCGTGTGCTCCACCGGCCTGATCGGCGACGTGCTGCCGATGGATAAGGTCCTCGCCGGAGTCGACGAACTCGCCGGCAAGCTCGACCAGTCCATTACCGCCGGCAACGATGCCGCCCGCGCCATCATGACCACCGACCTCGTCGCTAAGGAAGCCGTTTACCACGGCGAAGGCTGGTCCATCGGCGCCATGGGCAAGGGCGTCGGGATGATGGCCCCGTCGCTGGCTACGATGCTCGTGTTTATTACTACGGACGCCCACCTTCCCAGCGCCGACATGGCCCACGAGGCCCTGGCGGGCGCTACCCCGACAACCTTCGACTGCATCGACATCGACGGTGCGACCTCCACCAATGACACTGTGCTGCTGATGGCCTCCGGCGCTTCCGGCATCACCCCGGACGCGGAGGAATTCAACGCTGCGATCCACCAGGTGTGCCTCGATATCGCGATGCAGCTACAGGCGGACGCTGAGGGCGTCACAAAGAGAGTGTCCATCACCGTCGGCGGCGCAGAAACGGACGCGGACGCACAGACCGCAGCGCGCGTCATCGGCCGCGACAACCTGTTTAAGTGCGCGATGTTTGGCTCCGACCCGAACTGGGGCCGCGTGCTGGCTGCCGTGGGCATGGCGCCGGTGAAGATGAACGCGGAGGCCATCAGCGTGTCCTTCAATGGACACCCGGTGTGCATCAACTCCACGGGCGCTCCCGGTGCCCGCACGGTGGATCTTTCCGGCTCCGACATCGCCGTCGAGGTGGACCTCGGTGTGGGCGAGGGGCGTGCGACGGTGTGGACGACCGACCTGTCGTACTCCTACGTGGAGATCAATTCGGAATACTCAACCTAGTTCATTCAGCTCGCCCAGCTCGCCCAGAGCAACTCGCACAACGGATCTACCAGGAAACACACCAATGAACCCCAAGCACACTCCCATCGATACCACCGGGCTGACCCCCGAGATGCGCAGCCACGTGCTGGCAGAGGCCCTGCCGTGGCTGCTGCACTACCGCGACAAGATCGTGGTGGTGAAGTACGGCGGCAACGCCATGATCGACGAAGACCTGAAGCGTGCCTTCGCCGCCGACATGGTCTTCCTGCGTGCCATCGGTGCTCGCCCGGTCGTGGTGCACGGCGGCGGACCCCAGATCAACGAGATGCTGAAGACCGTCGGCCTGGAAGGCGAGTTCAAGGGCGGCTTCCGCGTGACCACCCCGGAGGTGATGGAGTACGTCCGCATGGTGTTATTCGGCAAGGTCGGCCGCGAGCTGGTCGGGCTGATCAACGAGCACGGCCCCTACGCCGTCGGCGCCTCGGGCGAGGATGCCGGGCTGTTCACCGCCTCTAAGCGCAAGGTCACGATCGATGGGGAAGAGGTCGACCTGGGCCGCGTGGGGCAGATCGAGCACGTCGACGCCGAAAGCCTGATCGACCTCATCGACGCCGGCCGCATCCCCGTGGTCTCCACGGTCGCACCGGATGACCAGGGGCGGATCTACAACATCAACGCAGACACCGCCGCCGGCGCGCTGGCCGGTGCCCTGGGGGCCGAGAGGCTCGTGATGCTCACCAACGTCAAGGGCCTGTACACCGACTGGCCGAACAAGGAATCGCTGGTGTCCAGCCTGACCCCGGAGCAGCTCTCCGACCTGCTGCCCAACCTGGACTCCGGCATGGTACCGAAGATGGAGGCCTGCCTTGACGCGCTGCGTAGCGGCGTGCAGGCCGCGCACGTCATCGACGGCCGTATTCCGCACTCCGTAATCTTGGAGCTGATGACCACCGGCGGTATCGGCACCATGATCTGCCCCGCAGGCTGGGAAGACGTCACCAGCCCCGACATCAACTATCGGGAGGATCTCCCATGACCCAGAACCAAGAGAACCCAACCAACGACTGGCAGGGCCACTGGAACGCCGCGCTGTTCGAAACCTACGGCACCCCGCCGCGCGAGCTGGTCTCTGGCCGCGGCACCATCGTCACCGACGCGGAGGACAACGAGTACCTCGACCTGCTGTCCGGCATCGCCGTGAACGCTCTGGGGCACGCTCACCCTGCCATTGTGGACGCCGTGACGAATCAGATCGCCACGCTCAGCCACACGTCTAACCTCTTCGCCCACCCGCAGGTGATCAAACTCGCCGAGCGGCTGAAGGGCCTGCTGGGGGAGCAGAGCGGAGAGGCTGCCGAGGCGGCGGCCGGTGCCCGCGTGTTCTTCTCCAACTCCGGCGCCGAGGCCAACGAGGCCGCCTTCAAGATCGCCCGCGCCACCGGCAAGACCAAGATCCTGGCCGCCGAGCGCGGCTTCCACGGCCGCACCATGGGCGCCCTCGCCCTGACCGGCCAGCCGGACAAGCAGGAGCCCTTCAAGCCCCTGCCCGGTGGCGTGGAGTACTACCCCTACGGCGACATCGAAGCCTTGCGGGAAATGGCAGACGACGACACTGCCGCGATCTTCCTGGAGTCCATCCAGGGCGAAACCGGCGTGATCCCCGCCCCGGACGGCTTCCTCGCCGCCGTGCGGGAACTGTGTGATGCCCACGACATACTCATGGTCGTTGACGAGGTACAGGCCGGCATGGGCCGCACCGGCAAGTGGTTCGGCTTCCAGCACGAGGCCGGGGTGCTGCCGGACGTCATCACCATGGCCAAGGGGCTGGGCGGCGGACTGCCGATCGGCGCCACGCTCGCCCTGCCGAAGGCGCAGCTGCTGGCCAAGGGGATGCACGGAACGACCTTCGGCGGCAACCCCGTCGTCTGCGCGGCCGCGAATGCCGTCATCGACACGATCGAGTCCGAGGACCTGCTGGACAACGTCGCCACCCAGTCGCAGGCAATCCGCGACGGCCTGGCCGACCACCCGAGTGTGCAGACCATCCGTGGCCGCGGGCTGATGCTCGGCATCGTCCTGGATGCGCCCCTTAACCTGGATCCGCTGGACTACGGGCTGATCATCAACAAGCCCCAGCCCGACGTGATCCGCCTGGTCCCGCCGCTGAATATCTCGGCGGATGAGGTGCAGCGGGGCGTCACAAAGATTAGACAGATGCTGGACGACAACCGCGCGCAGAACCAGTAACCACAGAAAGAACGGAAGACACCACATGACAAACCTGCACCTGCAGAAAAAGGGGCCGCTGCGCCACATGCTGGCCGACGACGACCTCACCCCGGAAGAGCAAGCCGAAGTGCTGGCGCTGGCCGAGGAACTGAAGGACAACCGCTACGGCAACGGCTACCGCAACCTGCTGGAGCGCCGCTCCGTCGCCGTGCTGTTCGACAAGACCTCTACGCGCACGCGCTTTTCTTTTGACGCCGGCATCACCGAGCTGGGCGGCAACGCCATCGTCGTGGACAGTGGAAGTTCGCAGATGGGGAAGGGGGAGACCTTCCAGGACACCGGCGCGGTACTGTCCCGCTACGTCACTGCGATTGTCTGGCGCACCGGCGCGCACGACAACCTCCACCAGATGGCGGAGACCGCGGGCGTGCCGATCGTCAACTCCCTATCCGATGACTTCCACCCCTGCCAGATCCTCGCCGACCTGGTGACCATCAAGGAGCACAAGGGCGAGCTCAAGGGGCTGAACGCGGTGTACTTCGGCGACGGTGCGAACAACATGGCCAACAGCTACATGCTGGGCTTCGCCACGGCGGGAGTGAACATCACGATCGCAGCGCCGGAGGGCTTCCAGCCGGAGCCGCAGTTCGTGGAGCGCGCCAAGAAGCGCGCCGAGCTGACCGGCGCGACCGTGACCGTCACCGACAAGGTGGACGCCACGGGGGCGGACGTGGTGATCACCGACACCTGGCTGTCCATGGGCCAAGATGCCTCCGAAGACCGCAGCGCGCTGCGGGCCTACCAGGTGGACGAGAAGCTGATGGGCACCGCCAAGGACGATGCGATCTTCCTGCACTGCCTGCCGGCCTACCGCGGCAGCGAAGTGACGCCGGAGGTTATCGACGGGCCGCAGTCGGTGGTATTCGACGAGGCGGAAAACCGCCTGCACGCACAGAAGGCGCTGCTGGTATGGCTTCTTCGCTGACCCGCACAGCCCGGCAGGACATGATCGGGCGGATCATCGGCGCCGAGAAGGTCGGCAGCCAGCGCGAGCTGCTGGGGATCCTGGTGAACCGCGGCATCGACGTCACCCAGGCCACCCTGTCACGCGACCTGGTGGACCTCGGGGCGAAGAAGGTGCGCGTGGGCGGGGAGGTTTACTACTCCCTGTCCGACGATGTGCGTGTGGATGGGCCGGACAAGCTGCGGCGCGTCCTGGCCGAGCTGCTGGTCGACCACGACCACTCCGGAAACATCGCCGTACTGCGCACCCCACCCGGCGCCGCACAGTACCTGGCCAGCATCCTGGACCGCTCGGACGTAAACCGAGTGGTGGCCACCATCGCCGGCGACGACACAGTGTTCGTCCTGGCGCGGGAGCCACTTAACGGCAAGGAGCTGGGGGAGTATTTCTTCCAGCTGGCACATAGCTAAAATCGAATAACGGATACAACAACTAGAACGCAAGAAGAGTTTCGAAGGGAAGCTTAGAAGAATGAAGGATCGCGTAGTACTCGCATACTCCGGCGGGCTGGATACCACCGTGGCCATCAGCTGGATTGCCAAGGAGCGCAACGCAGAGGTCGTCTGCGTCTCCATCGACCTGGGTCAGGGCGGCGAGGACATGGAGACCGTCCGCCAGCGCGCCCTCGGCGCTGGCGCCGTGGAGTCCATCGTCGTGGACGCCCGCGACGAGTTCGCCAACGACTACTGCCTGCCGACCATCAAGGCCAACGGCATGTACATGAAGGAGTACCCGCTGGTCTCCGCGATCTCCCGCCCGCTGATCGTCAAGCACATGGCGGATGCAGCCAAGGAGCACGGCGGCACCGCCGTCGCCCACGGCTGCACCGGCAAGGGCAACGACCAGGTCCGCTTCGAGGTTGGCTTCGCTAACACCGCCCCGGACCTGGAGATCATCGCCCCGGTCCGCGACTACGCCTGGACCCGCGAGAAGGCCATCGCCTTCGCCGAGGAAAACGGCATCCCGATCGAGCAGTCCAAGTCCTCACCGTTCTCCATCGACCAGAACGTATGGGGCCGCGCTGTGGAGACCGGCTTCCTGGAGGATCTGTGGAACGCCCCGACCAAGGACGTTTACGCCTACACCGAGGATCCAGCTCTGGGCCAGGCTCCGGATGAGGTCATCATCTCCTTCGAGTCCGGCGTGCCGGTGGCCATCGACGGCAAGAAGGTCACCGTCCTGGAGGCCATCGAGGAACTGAACCGCCGCGCAGGTGCGCAGGGGGTCGGCCGCCTGGACATGGTTGAGGACCGCCTGGTGGGCATCAAGTCCCGCGAGATCTACGAGGCTCCGGGCGCCATGACCCTGATCCGTGCCCACGAGGCTCTGGAAGCCGTCACCGTCGAGCGCGAGCTGGCCCGCTACAAGCGCGGCATCGACGCAGAGTGGTCGAACCAGGTCTACGACGGTCTGTGGTTCAGCCCGCTGAAGCGCTCCCTGGATGCGTTCATCGATTCCACCCAGGCCCACGTCACCGGCGACATCCGCCTGGTGCTGCACGCGGGCTCCATCACCGTCAACGGCCGCCGCTCTGGCAAGTCCCTGTACGACTTCAACCTGGCTACCTACGACGAGGGCGACTCCTTCGACCAGTCCATGGCCCGCGGCTTCGTGGAGCTGCACGGCCTGTCCTCCAAGATCGCCTCCAAGCGCGACCTGGCCAACTAGGCACTGGCTAACTAGGCAATCGGCCAACTAGAGCAGAAAGGCACACCCAAACATGACCACCGAGGCACACGGCACGAACGAAGGCGCCCTGTGGGGCGGCCGATTCTCCGGCGGACCGACTGAGGCGATGGCCGCCCTGTCGAAGTCCACGCACTTCGACTGGGTTCTGGCCCCCTACGACGTGCTGGCCTCGCAGGCTCACGCGCGGGTGCTGCACAAGGCCAATTTGCTGAGCGACGAGGACTTCGACACGCTCATCGCCGGCCTGCAGAAGCTGGGCGAGGACGTGGCCGATGGTTCCTTCGGCCCCGAGCCCAGCGACGAGGACGTCCACGGTGCGATGGAGCGCGGCCTGATTGATCGCGTTGGACCCGAGGTCGGCGGCCGCCTGCGTGCGGGCCGTTCTCGCAACGACCAAGTGGCCACCCTGTTCCGCATGTGGGTGCGCGACGCGATCCGCGACATCACCGCGGGCGTACTCGACGTCGTCGACGCGCTGGTCGTCCAAGCCGACCGCCACCCAGAGGCCATCATGCCTGGCAAGACGCATTTCCAGGCCGCCCAGCCGGTGCTGCTGGCCCACCAGCTGCTGGCGCACGCACAGCCGCTGCTGCGCGACGTGCAGCGTTTCCAGGATCTGGATAAGCGCCTGGCAGTGTCCCCGTATGGTTCCGGTGCGCTTGCGGGTTCCTCCCTGGCGCTCGACCCGGAGGCCATCGCGGAAGAGCTCGGCTTTGACTCTGCTGCGGATAACTCTATTGACGCCACCAGTTCCCGCGACTTCGCCTCTGAGGCAGCGTTTGTGTTTGCCCAGGTGGCGGTGGATCTCTCTCGCCTGGCGGAGGAGATCATCGCCTGGTCCACCCCGGAGTTCGGCTACGTCACGCTGGCCGATGAGTGGTCCACCGGCTCGTCGATCATGCCGCAGAAGAAGAACCCGGATGTTGCCGAGCTGATGCGCGGCAAGACCGGCCGCCTGATCGGCAATGCTACCGGCCTGCTGGCCACCCTGAAGGCAATGCCGCTGGCCTACAACCGCGACCTGCAGGAGGATAAGGAACCCATCGCTGATTCCGTCGCCCAGCTGAACCTGCTGCTCCCGGCGATGGCTGGCCTGGTCGGTACCCTGACGTTCCACCCGGAGCGTCTGCGCGAGCTCGCCCCGGCGGGCTTCACTCTGGCCACGGACTTGGCGGAGTGGATGGTTCGCCAGGGTGTGCCCTTCCGCGTGGCGCACGAGGCCTCCGGCTCTTGTGTCCGCATTGCGGAATCCCGTGGCGTGGACCTGGTGGACCTCACCGACGAGGAGCTGGCAGGCGTGCACGAGGCCCTGACCCCGGAGGTGCGCGAGGTGCTGACCATCGACGGCGCAGTCGCTTCCCGCGCTACTCGTGGCGGTACCGCCGGAGTGCGCGTGGCCGAGCAGAAGGAGCGTGTGCGCGAGGCCGCCGCTGCCGACCGCAAGTGGGCAGAGAAAACCCGCCTGGTCTAAAAGTCAGCGGGTTTAGATCCCGACCCCGTGTTCATTCGCCCCGCCGGGCAGGTTGTGCAAACGCACTCCCTGCCCGGCGGCGTGCTGTGCAAAGCGGTCGACGAAGCTCGCGGAGCGCTTGCTGGACGCGCAATAAACCACTGCGTCCATGCTTCCCTCTGCGTTGCTGTCCTCGGCGGCAAGACTCTCAATCAGCTGCTCGGCCAGCTCCGGCTGCTCGCTCCATACGGTGGTGGGCAGGTGGTAGCCCGGGTGTTCAGCAAAGGACGGCAGGTCCTTGATGGCCTTCTCACCCGGCTCGCGCACGTCGATGGCAACCGCCGCGCCGTCGGCGAGGTCACGCAGCAGGGAAGCGGCCGTTTCTTCTTCTACCGCGCTATCTCCAGCCGTATCAACCGCGCAGCTCGACATGTCCTCCTCCACGATCTCGGTGACCGGCTGCCGCTGGGGGTCTGCGGCCACGTTGAAGTGCTGGATGTTGGCCGTGAGGGCGTCATAAATATGCAACCGCCCCACCTGCTGCGCGCGAGCTTCCGGGGCTCGCAGGAATTTAATGGTCTCCGTGGCCATCAAGCCGGCGACCACAGAGGTCGTCACGCCTAGCACTCCGGCTGTCGCGCAGTCCGGCACGCTGTCGGGGTCCGGCTGGGAGGGGTAGAGGTCGCGCATGCCAACGCCCCGGCCACCCGGCTCGGCGCTAGTGTCAGCGCCGGGGCCGGACCACCAGACGGCCACGTCGCCGCGGTAGCGCAGGACGGAACCCCAGACCAGGGGAGTGCCGGTGGCCTCAGCGGCATCGGCGGCCAGGAACTTCGTGGCGAAGGTATCCGACCCGTCGATCAGCACGTCCACGCCTTCTAGCAGTTCGGCGGCGTTGTCGGCGCGCAGGCGCCCGTGGATTCCGTGGAAGATCAAACCGGGCTGCAGCTCCCGCAGGCGTTCCCCGGTGACCTCCACCTTTGGGCGGCCGACGTCACTGGCGCCGAAAAGGATCTGCCGGTGGATATTCGTGATGTCCACCGTGTCATCGTCGATGACGGAAATCTCGCCGACTCCCGCCGCGGCCAGGGCCTGCATCAAGGGACATCCGAGCCCGCCCGCGCCGATCACCAGCACGTGTGCCTCATGCAGACGCTCCTGCTCGCGCAGACCGTGGCCCGGCAGGATCGTCTGCCGGGCGACGCGCTTCAGCTCCTCGGCAGGCAGCGTGGTGTAGTTGGTGGTGTAGTCCCCAAGCATCACAGCACCTCGTCGGCCCAGCCATCCCAGCTGGCCAGGCCGTCGAAGCTAGAGGAGGCCAACGCACCCTGGGCGTGCGTGCGCTGCGGGATGCGCCCCGCCTCACGCGCCAGTCGGCCGGCCTCCACGGCCGCCTTCATGGCGTGTGCCATCGCCACCGGGTCCTGGCAGCGGTTCACCGCGCTGGCCAGTAGCACGCCGTCGCACCCCAGCTCCATCGCTAGCGCCGCGTCGGAGGCCGTGCCCACGCCCGCGTCCAGCAGCACCGGAACCTGGGCGCGTGAGCAGATCAGCTCAATGTTGTGCGGGTTCAGGATCCCCAGGCCCGTGCCGATGGGGGAGCCCAGCGGCATGACCGCGTGCACGCCCACGTCCTCCAGCCGGCGGGCGACCACCGGGTCGTCGCTGGTGTAGGCCAGCACTACGAAGCCCTCGGCCACTAGCATCTCGCAGGCATCCACCAGCTCCACCACGTCGGGCAGCAGCGTGTGGTCGTCGGCGATGACCTCGACCTTCACCCAGTTAGTACCCAGTGCCTCGCGTGCCAGCTGGGCCGTCAGCATCGCATCGCGGGCGGTCTGGCACCCGGCGGTGTTCGGCAGTACGTCGATGCCCAGGCGGTTCAGCAGCTCGAATACGCTCTCGCCGCCGCCGGTGGTCTTGGCGCTGTGGCGGCGCATCGCCACCGTGGTCAGTTGCGTGCCGCTGGCCACCAGCGCTTCCTCCAGCAGTGACTGGCTGCTGGCTCCGCCGGTGCCCATGACAAGGTGGGAATCGAATTCCTTATCCTCGATCTTCAGCATGATCTTGTCCTCTAGCCGTCTTTAACCGCCCTGGACGGCGATCAGGATGTCCACCGCGTCGCCGTCCTCCAGCGTGCGCCCCCATTCACTTGCCGGAACCACGGAGCGGTTCACCGCCACGGCAACGCCTTTCGCCCCCTCGTTCTCGGAAGCTTCGTGCCCCGTCTCCGCAGCCACGACCTCCGCCACGCTCGGTGCTTTGTCGGCCGACCGTGGCTCGTCATTCACCGTGTAGTTCATCAATACTCCTTAGGTCTTGCTTAGGCATGCCGCAGCGGCGCGCAGCTCGCTAGGTCTATCTCTGGGTCCATCTCTGCTTCCAACGCAGACACCGGTTGGCCCATTCCCAGCGCTGCCCCCACTGTAGCCCCCAGTGCGGACAGCAAAATTCCGTGGCGGAAGTAGCCCGTGGAAACCACCAGTTTTTCGCCGACTTTCCCCAGGTAGGGGAGGTCATCCGGCGTGCCGGGGCGCTCGCCGGTGATCGCTTCGATAAATTCGCACTCCTGGATTCCCGGCACAATCCGGATCGCATCGCGCAGCAGCGTGTACACCCCGTCCACCGCGGGGCCGCGTCGAGAGTCCTCGCGGCTGGTCGCGCCCACGGCGATCGTGCCGTCGGTTCGCGGGATGATGTACACCGGCCGATCTTCCACGAACGCCCGGATCACGCGTCCCACGGGTGCCTCCATCCCTTCCGGCACGCGTAGCCGCAGCATATCGCCGCGCACGGGGCGCAGCTTCAGCGGCGACTTTTCGCCCTCGTACCAGCCGCGCACCTGCCCGGCGCCCAGCCCGTTGCACAGGTACACCATGTCGCCCGTGTGCGTCGCCGCATCGGTGGTCACGGTGCCGTCCTCGATGCGGCTCACTCGCTCGCCGAGGATCGCCACCCCCATGTTCCGCAGCGCATCCAGCAGCGCCGCGCAGTACATACGGGGGTTCACCTGGTGGTCGCCGGGGATCTCGACCACGCCGGATAGCTGCGGACTGAGCCCCCACTCGGCCTTGCGTGCCTGGCGCAGCGGCAGTCGCTGCACCTCCATGCCGTGGCCGTGCTGGTGCTCGGTCAGCTCGGTGAGGTGCCGCGCGTCCGCCCGGTCCGCCCCCACCACGAAGGTCGATTCTGTTCTGTGGCCGGTGCTTAGGGAGGTCTTTTCGCCCAGCCGTTGCAGCAGGTCGTCGTACAAGTTTTTGGACGCCACCATCAGCGGGTACAGAGGCTCCTGCTTATACTGCACCTCTGCGACCGGGGCCAGCATGCCGCCTGCGACGAAGGAGGCCCCGCTCATCGGGGCGGGGTCGATCACCGCCACCGCGGCCGGATTTGCCCCGAGGTCCACCAGCTTAAAGGCGGTGGATAGGCCCACGATCCCCGCACCCACCACAATGTGGTCATAGTGCTGGGAACTAGCGGTGCTGGGATTAGTCACTTCTATTCACTTCCTTCTGGGCGGGTTGCAAGCGGTGGGCGTCACGAAGAAAAACCAGTGAGCACCTGCTGGGCCGTGGCGCGTGGGTCGGGCGAGTTCATGAATCCGCGGACGATCGCAACTCCCGCCACGCCCGTGGCGGCCAGGTCGGCGGCATCCTCCGCGCGCACGTCGCCGATGGCGACAACCGGCACGCGCGAGGCCTCCACCAGCGCGGGATAGCCCTCCAGCCCCAGCGGCTCGCGGCCGGAATCCTTGGTAGGGGTGGGACGGAAAGGCCCGGCGCCGATGTAATCGATCACGTCGGCATATTCGTTGGCCTGCTGAACCAGGGGCAGGGTGCCGGTGGTCAGCCCGATGATGGCATCCTTGCCCAGCACTTGGCGCGCCAGGCGCGGGTCCAGGTCGTCCTGGCCGATGTGCACGCCGTGGATGTTGTGTTCCGGCATGAGGGCAGCCGCAACGTCCACGCGGTCGTCAATCAACACCCGTGTAGCCGGGTTGGCCTTCTGCACCGCGGCGGCGACCTCAATCGCAAGCGCCGTCAAGTCGCGTACGCTGATCGGTTTGCTGCGCACCTGCACCACACCCGCGCCACCGGCGGCTGCGGCGGCGGCCACGTCCACGACCTTCTCGTGTGGGGTGCCCGTGACCAGATAGCAGCGCAGATCCAAGTTAGCGCTCACCGTGCGCTGCCGCCTCCTTCTGCAGATCCTCGGCGACTTCCTTCGCCTCGTCGCGGTTCAAGTACAGCTGGGAGCCTGCGCGGCGGAATTCCTCGGCCATCTCCTCCTCGCCCGCGGCGTTGAGGCCGTCTACGCCGTCTACGCTCTGGCGGCCGAAGCCCGGCAGGCCCAGATCCTTGACCAGCGACTGCTTTTGGTCGGTGGCCAGCGCCTCGTCGATCTCGTCGCCGAAGGCATCGCGGATGTCCTGGCTGATGCGCATGGAGCAGAACTTCGGGCCGCACATGGAGCAGAAGTGCGCGGTCTTCGCCGGCTCCGCAGGCAGCGTTTCGTCGTGGTACGCCTGCGCGGTGTCCGGGTCCAGGGAGAGGGCGAACTGGTCGTGCCAGCGGAACTCGAAGCGGGCCTTACTCATGGCGTCGTCCCACTCGTGGGCGTCCGGGTGGCCCTTGGCAACATCGGCTGCGTGGGCGGATACCTTGTAGGTGATCACGCCGGTCTTTACGTCGTCCTTGTTCGGCAGGCCCAGGTGTTCCTTCGGGGTGACGTAGCACAGCATTGCGGTGCCGCCCATGGCGATGTTCGCCGCACCGATGGCGGAGGTGATGTGGTCGTAGCCCGGAGCGATGTCCGTGACCAGCGGCCCCAGGGTGTAGAACGGTGCGCCGCCGCACCATTCCTGCTCCTTTTCGTTGTTGACCTGCACCATGTTCAGCGGCACGTGGCCGGGGCCTTCCACCATGACCTGCACGTCGTACTCCCAGGCCCGGTGGGTCAGCTCGCCGATGGTCTTCAGCTCTGCGAACTGGGCTGCGTCGTTGGCGTCCGCGATGGAGCCGGGGCGCAGGCCGTCGCCCAGGGAGAACGCGACGTCGTACTTGGCGAAGATCTCGCACAGCTCGTCGAAGTTCTCGTAGAGGAAGGATTCCTTGTGGTGCGCCAGGCACCAGCCGGCCATGATGGAGCCGCCGCGGGAGACGATGCCGGTGACGCGCTTGGTGGTCAGCGGCACGAAAGGCAGGCGCACGCCTGCGTGGATGGTCATGTAGTCCACACCCTGCTCGCACTGCTCGATGACGGTATCGCGGAAGATCTCCCAGGTCAGGTCCTCGGCCACGCCATCGACCTTCTCCAAGGCCTGGTAGATCGGCACCGTGCCGATCGGCACCGGGGAGTTGCGCAGGATCCACTCGCGGGTGGTGTGAATGTCGTTACCGGTGGATAGATCCATCACGGTGTCCGCTCCCCAGCGGGTAGCCCAGCGCAGCTTGTCCACCTCTTCGCGGATGGAGGAGGTGACGGCGGAGTTACCGATGTTGGCGTTGATCTTCGTGGTGAAGGCGTTGCCGATGATCATCGGCTCGGACTCCGGGTGGTTGACGTTGTTCGGGATGATGGCCTTGCCGGAGGCCACCTGCTCGCGGACCTTCTCCACGTCGCAGTGCTCGCGCAGTGCCACATACTCCATTTCCGGGGTGATGATGCCCTGGCGGGCGTAGTGCATCTGGGTGACGCGCTTGCCCTCCTTGGCCCGCAGAGTCGGGCGGGTGGAGCCCTTCCATTCCTCACTGGCCTCGCCGCGCTTGACCGCGCGGTTGCCGTCGTCCAGCAGGTTGCGGCGGCGGCCTTCGTAGGCCTCCACGTCGCCGCGGGCTTCGATCCACTCGCTACGCAGGCCCTCCAGCCCCTTGGTCGGCTCGGCCCACGGGCCACGAGTGCGGTAGATGCGGACTGGCTCGTTCGGGCCGGTCGGGGAGTCGTCCAGCTGGATCTCCGTCTCCGGTACCTGCAGCGTGAAGGTCTTGCCGAAGGATTCCACGGTCTTCTCGATGGGGGCGAAGCTGTGCTTTGGGTGGATCTCCGCCGCGTACTCGTCGGTGGGGGTGGTGTTTTGGGTAGACGTATCCGTCATAAAGACTCTCCTGACTCTTCCTTCGCTGGTTCTAACCAGACAGGTTCTAGCGGTACTCGCGCGGGCTTCAGCGCGATCTCAGCCCGATACCTCGGGCGCCCGTGTTCGGTTGTGCTCCCCACTGTAACGCACCGCTCACAGCCGTGTAGTTCTGGCCTGAATAGTTTCCGATTCGGTTGTTGGATTTGTCCTGAAAAGCACCTGTGTCTGCAATATGATCAGCCCTATGGCGACCCCGTATCCCAGTAGCTTGAACAGCACTGGTAAGAAAAAGAGCCCCATAAAGTTCCTTCTTGTTGTCATCTTGCTGCTGATTGCCGCGGGTGCCTACGTAGTCGGCTCGGGGGATTTCCTTGACAGCTTCAAAAAGCTGGGCGGGAAGTCCTTCGATACCAGCAAGCCGCTAAAGATCGTTGCCGCCACGGAGCTGACGGACATGGAGCCGTTTGTCCATCAGGCTTCTTCGGACCTGGGGTTCGACATTGAAATGGAGTACGACAGCGGCACGCTCGTCAACACTCGTAACCTGGATGATGGTGCGTATAGGGATAAGTATGACGCCACTTGGTTTGCAACCAACGCCTTTGCCAAAGCCCAGGGCATAACTTCGCAGGGTGAAGATCACAGCATTGCCCGTTCGCCGGTAGCTCTGGGGCTCAAGCAGGACGTGGTGGATCGCCTGGGGTGGCGCAACAAGGACATCAAGTGGGCGGACATCGCTGATGCCGCAGCGCGTGGCGACCTGACTTTTGGCATGACGGATCCGCAGGAATCCAACTCCGGTTTCCTTGCCCTCCTTTCGGTAGCCGCGGAGTTCAGCGACTTCACTCCTGGGCAGGCTTTCGATTCCTCGAAGGTGACCATGGACGAGCGCCGTATGGAGGACTTTTTCTCCGGCCAGACGATCACCTCCGGGTCTTCCGGCTGGCTACGGGACACTTTCGTGAAGAACCCGGGTAAGGCCGACGGCATCTTCAACTATCAGGCAGTTTTGCAGTCGATGAAAGAAAGCGACAACGTCGACATCGAGGTATTCGTCCCCGGTAATGCCGCGGGCGCTGCGGATTACCCCATCTCGGCACTTCGGAACCCCGGTGATCAGAAGGCCGATGAGGATGCTCAGGCGAAAGTCGAGGCCCTGGCAGATTGGTTTAGGGAGCACAGCGTGGAGGTAGGGGAGAAGACCCACCTGAACGTCTGGGGCGAGGACGCAGAGAACAAGGGCATACAGCGCTACTACGAATACCCGAAGTCCGAGGACCAGCTTGTCTCACTCGTTAGCCTGTATCGGGATCAACTGCGCCGACCAGCGGATAGTAACTTCCTGCTGGATACTTCTGGTTCGATGCGGGGCAACCGCTTGGCGGATCTAAAGAACATTCTGAATAAGCTCATTGACGGCACCGCCGGCGAAAGCAATAACCCGAAGGGGTTCACCCGCCGAGAGACGATTACCCTCATGCCTTTTAGCAGCAAGGTTGCGGACGGGTACACGCAGGAGAACTACGACCCGGACAATGCACAGCAGAAGCAGGACCTGCGGGGTTACGTGAACGGCCTGCAGCCGCGCGGTGAGACCGCGATTTATGACGCCGTGTTGCGCGCCTACGACCGTGCGGGCGAGGGCGGTACCCTGAATTCGATTGTGCTGATGACCGATGGCGAGTCGAACTCTGGCACGAGTCGCCAGGACTTCATCACAAGGATGACTCACAAGATGGCCGAGACTAACCACAAGATCCCGGTATTCGTGATCCTGTACGGTGAGGCCAGCGAGGAGGAGATGAACTTCTTGGCGAACTTCACCGGTGGCAAGGTCTTCAACGCGCGTGGCGGTGACCTGGCCAAGGCGTTCGAAGAGATCCGCAGCTACCAATAAGGCCAGAACGCAGACCATTAGTTTGGACCACAGACCGTTAGTTTGAAAGAAGCCGTGAACTCTAAGTACTCCCTAAAGATCATCGTCGCGCTTGTCGTGTTCGTCGCCGTGGCTGTCGCCCACGCTGCGGTGGGTCTGGGTTCTTTATGGATAATCATGGCGGGGGCCCTCGCTGGTGCCGCCGGCGTCTTGACGCCCGAGCGACAACCACAAGAGGCACTGGAGGCGCCGTCGAAAACCAGTCCGGTTGCTTCTCCTGTTGAGTCTCTGCAGGAAATGCGCACCCGGATCAAGCAGCTAAAGCAATCCATAAAGCTTTCCGGCGAGCAACGGCAGGAGTTTTTCGCGGATCTGGATCTCTTCTTCCGTACCTGCAGGGATGTCGTCCATGAGTGGGATCACCTGGCAGCGGATTCTCTACAGGAAGAGAAGGTCCGCCGTATTATGGATGTCTATTTTCCGGAAACCTGCAGGATCCTGGAGGAGATGCCGACGGCAGCGCATGGGCAGGCAGTTGAAGACTTTCGCGCATCGCTGGCTGTCTTGCAGACTGAGATCGACGAGGTCCACCAGGCGATCCTGCGGGATAACCTCCGAGAGCTGAAGGACAATCGCACATTCTTGGAGCTGCAGTTCGGGGTATTAAAAGACCCCGACGAACAAAGCTAGTAACCATTGGGCGGCGTAGGGGGGCGTCACTAAGAAAGAAGCGTAAGCCACCGGCTAGAGTAGACAGCATGATTGACCAGAAGCTCCTAGAGATCCTCGCGTGCCCCATCGACAAGCAGCCGCTGGAGGATCACGGTGACTATTTGGTGAACCCCCGCCTGAACAAGGCCTATCCGGTGCAGGACGGCATCCCGGTACTGCTGGTCGAAGAAGCTAAAGACTGGCCCGTTAAGTAGCAACGCACAAAGAACACAGAAGAGAAGCGAGAACGAGCACGCATGAGCGACAACAAGAACATCATCGACGAGCTGCAGTGGCGCGGCCTGATTAACCAGTCGACGGACCTGGAGGCGCTGAAGGAGGCCACGCAGAACCCCATCACGCTGTACTGCGGTTTCGACCCGACGGGCAGCTCCCTGCACGCGGGCCACCTGGTGCCGCTGATTATGCTGAAGCGCTTCCAGCAGTTCGGCCACCGTCCGATCACCCTGGCCGGCGGCGCAACCGGCATGATCGGCGACCCTCGCGACGTGGGCGAGCGCTCCATGCTCACCGAGGAGCAGATCGGTGAGAACATGGTGGCCATCAAGAAGCAGCTAGAGGCATTCGTCGACTTCACCGAGGACAGCGATGTGGATAGCCCGGCCGTGATGGTGAACAACGCGGACTGGATCAGCCAGATGAACGTCATCGAGTACCTGCGCGATGTCGGCAAGAACTTCTCGCTGAACACCATGTTGGACCGCGATACCGTGAAGCGTCGCCTGGAATCCGACGGCATTTCCTACACCGAGTTTTCCTACATGCTGCTGCAGGCCAACGACTACGTGCACCTGCACAACGAGTTCGACTGTGTGCTGCAGATCGGTGGCGGCGACCAGTGGGGCAACATCGTTTCTGGTGTGGATCTGAACCGCCGTGTGAACGGCGCCAAGGTGCACGGCCTGACGGTTCCGCTGGTGACGGACGCGGAGGGCAACAAGTTCGGCAAGTCCACCGGCGGTGGCAAGCTGTGGCTGGATCCGCAGCTGACCAGCCCGTACTCCTGGTACCAGTACTTCATTAACGCGGGCGATACCGTGGTGATCGACTACCTGCGTTGGTTCACCTTCCTTTCCCAGGAGGAGATCGCGGAGCTGGAGCGCAAGGTCGCCGAGGAGCCCTACAAGCGCGAGGCGCAGCGTGTTTTGGCCCGCGAGATGACCACTCTGGTGCACGGTGCAGCTGCCACCGAGGCTGTGGAGCTGGCTGCCCAGGCGCTGTTCGGCAAGGCTGAGCTGCAGGATCTGGACGAGCCTACCCTGGCTTCCGCCCTGCAGGAGACTGAGGTTGCCGAGGTTGGCACCGATGCCACCATCCTGGATCTGCTCGTCGAGTCCGGCCTGGAGAAGTCCAAGGGTGCCGCCCGCCGCACCGTCGGGGAGGGTGGCGCTTACGTGAACAACCAGCGCATCGAGGACATCGAGTGGTCCCCGTCCACCGACGATCTGCTGCACGGAGAGTGGCTGGTGTTGAGGAAGGGCAAGAAGCGTTTCGCCGGTGCGCGCGTAGGTGCTTCTTCTTAGTGACGCCACCCGCACGGCCTGTATGCGCTAAACCGATCCCTTGGTAGTTGCATTTTCCTGCTTCTACCAGGGGATTTGTGTCTTTCTTGGCGTTGGGTGTACATTAATTCAAGTCGCCGAGAGCGAGCGGGGAAATAAAACCGGCTCGAGAGGCTCGGTGTGCGTAGGTTGTTTGAGAACTCAATAGCGTGATGAACCAAGTTTAGATACTTTGTTGACCAACCTTTGTGTTGATTCTGATGCATTGTATGTCTTTATCACTTTTGTGACTTGTTTCAGTGCTCCACCAGTTCGC
>NZ_JASBOI010000023.1:0-23006 GCF_039907245.1 Corynebacterium sp. c24Ua_83
TCACCGTGGTGTCTCCTCCTCTAATCCTTTTGCGCTACAGTGGTGCTCTTATTGTCAGTATCGAACTTCGTCGTATCTGAATCGATCGGTTCAACTACATTGATTCGACCGGCGTACCTCACTTCGTGCGCCAACTCTCCGGGACGCAAGCCTCTACCCATCCCAGAAGCTCAAGGCTTTGTAAAATGCCATAGCAAAGGTGACGAAAATATACTCCGTGAGTGTCGAGTCCCATCGTGGTACAAGCCCCATTAATCGACAGTTCGTGCATATAATTTGGTTATGCAAACAGGTGTCTAAAGCGAGAAATCTGAGTCGCTAGGGACCGCCGTTGACTGTGGGATAGATAGCTGAAATAAGGAGCAACGCTGATGACGCACTCTGAGAACAAACAACTAGAAAGCGCCGCTCGCGCCGTAGACGTACGGAAGATCTATGGTCACGGAGAGACCGAAGTAAAAGCACTGGACGGTATCTCCATCGATTTCCATGACGGGCAGTTCACCGCCATTATGGGGCCTAGTGGATCTGGTAAATCCACACTCATGCACTGCATGGCAGGCCTGGATTCCATCACTAGTGGAAAGGCTTACATCGGGGACACCGACATCTCCACGCTTAACGATAAGCAGACCACGACCCTGCGGCGTGACCGTCTGGGCTTCATCTTCCAGTCCTTCAACTTGGTCCCTACCCTCACTGCAAAGGAGAACATCACCCTGCCGCTGGACATCGCCGGCCGCAAGGTCAACCAAGACTGGTTCGACGAGGTTGTCGTACGCCTCGGGCTCAAGGATCGACTAGGCCACCGACCGTCTGAACTATCAGGTGGCCAACAGCAGCGCGTTGCCTGCGCCCGCGCCTTGGTCTCTCAGCCGGAGATCATCTTCGGCGACGAGCCGACCGGCAACTTGGATTCCAACAGCTCCGCAGAAGTCCTAAGCATCCTGCGCAACGCCGTGGACAAGGACAATCAGACTGTCGTCATCGTCACCCACGACCCGAAAGCTGCCTCGTATGCAGACAGGGTGGTTTTCCTCGCCGACGGACGAATTGCAGACGAGCTTGAAAAGCCCGACGTTGACGCCATCCTCGGCGTCATGGGCAAGTTGGAGGAGCACTAGTAATGCCCAACTCCACTGGCACCCAAAAGCCTCGCGGCTCGGCAGATACTGGCAAGTCCCGCAGCAGCCATACTCGTGCCGTCGCGAAAGTCTCCTACCGCAGCGTGCTGGCCAACAAGGTTCGCTTCCTCCTCACCATCCTCGCAGTGGTGCTGGGAACCGCGTTTATCTCCGGTTCCTCCATGTTCACCGACATGATGCAGAAGTCTTTCAACGGTGTATTCGAAAACGTTTATTCCGCTGTAGATGTCGAAGTAACTCAGAAGGATCCGACTAAGCCGATCACGCAGGAAACACGAACCAAGTTAGAGGACAACAAGGATGTCAAAAGCGTTGCCATGGCATCCGAAACCATAGCTGTGGTCGCAAAGGACGGTAAGCAGCTGAGTACCGGTGGGGCTCCCTCGGTGGTGTTTCCCAACGACACCGGCGAGAACGCACCCGGCCCCTCCATCACCGTGGCTGATGGCCGCGAGCCGAAGGGCGAGAAAGAGGCGATGATCAACACCGATGCTGCCGAGAAGCACGGCGTGCATATCGGTGACACTCTGAAAGTTATCGACGTCCGCGACAGCCATGACTACAAGATCGTCGGAATCTACGACACGGACTCTTCCGTGGGCGGCTACCTCGGCCTGGCGATTGACACTCAGGTATATATCGACCGCTATACCAACGGCACCTTCCCCGACGGTTTCTGGCTGTCCGCTAAGGATGGCGTGACCCCAGAGCAGCTCAAGGATTCCGTCCAGCAACAATTCCCAGAACTCAAGGTCGTCACCGGCGACTCGATCGTCGAGAAAGCCACCAAGGAGATCCAGGACGGCCTCAGCTTCGTCAACTATTTCCTGCTGGCCTTCGCCCTGGTCAGCCTGCTGGTGGGCGCGTTCATCATCGCCAATACTTTCTCCATGGTCGTCGCCCAGCGCATGCGGGAGTTCGCCCTGCTACGCTCCCTGGGCGCCTCCCGCAGCCAGCTGACGACCTCGGTTGTCTTCGAGGCCGTTCTGGTTGGCCTCGTCGGTTCGGCGTTGGGCATCGTGGCCGGCATGGGGCTGGCCAAGGGCATCTTCGCAATCATGGATATGGCCGGGTTCGGCCTGCCGAGTACCGAGCTCAGCCTCACCCCGCAGGCGGTGATCCTGCCCCTCGTTATCGGCGTGCTCATCACCGTGGTTTCCGCGTGGTCACCGGCGCGCCGTGCCGGTCGCGTGCACCCGGTCGAGGCGATGCGCTCGGGTGATGTCTCTAGCTCGTCGCCGCTGAAACTACGCACCATCGCCGGCGGGATCGTCGTCCTACTTGGCGTCGTCGCCGCGGTTGTCGCTCTTGTTCTTAACGACGCCGACACGGGGGTTCGGGCGGGCATCCTGGGCGCCGGTGCCTTGTTGGTGATTGTCGGTACTTTCCTTGCCTCTCCGGCGCTATCCATCCCAATCGTCCCCGCACTGGGGCGCGCCTTGGGCGCTCCGTTTGGGGCGGTTGGAAAGTTGGCGTCCACAAACTCGCGCAGGAACCCGCGACGCACCGCAACAACAGCGTTTGCCCTGACCTTGGGCGTGGCGCTGGTGGCGGCATTCGGCATGGTGGGCGCGACGATGAAGAGCGCCATGGAGGACATGATCGGCGACACGGTGAAGTCCGACCTGGTGGTCAGTGGTCCGCAGAACCAGGGCTTTCCGCTGCCGCAGGGTGTGGAGAAGGCCGTGGACGAAGCCGACGGTGTGAGCTCGCACTCCACCCTGGGAGTGGTGCCCGTCAGTGTAGGCAAGCCCATGAGCGAGAGCAACGTGACCTATGCGGGAATGTATGCGTTTTACTTCAAGGGGCCGCTCGGTAAGTCCATGGGGCTTAACTCGCTGGGCGAGGAGCTGAAATCCGACGAGCCGGGCTTCTACGCCTCCGAGGGTAAGGCCAAGGCTATGAAGTGGAAGGTCGGCGACGAGGTGCCGATGTATCGCGTTGGCCAGGGGGAAATGGGCAAGATCAAGCTGCTGGGCATCTACACCGAGCCGCTGCAGTCGCAGACGCTGCTCAACGAGGCCGCGCTGAAGCCCTACGTGGGGCAGGGCAAACCCCTCGACGAGACTGAGGATCTGAGCATCTTGCAGATCCTTGTCCACGGCGACGGAAACATCAGCGAGAAGGACCTGAAGGACAACGTGAGCAAGGCGGTGGAGCCGTTCATCGTGGCCGACGTGCTTACCCCCACCGAGTACGCAGGTACCGTCTCCAGCGGCATCGACCAGATGCTGATGATCCTCAACGCCATGCTGGCGCTATCGATCCTGGTGGCGATCCTGGGCATCATCAATACTCTGGCGCTGAACGTGATCGAACGTCGGCAGGAGATCGGCATGCTGCGCGCGGTGGGCATGTTCCGCAAACAGGTGCGCCGCATGATCACCCTCGAGGCCGTGCAGATCGCCATCTATGGCGCGCTGGTGGGCGTGCTCATCGGCGTATGCCTGGGCTGGGTCTTTGTGAAGGTGCTGGCCTCCGAAGGTTTGGATGGTGCGGTCCTGCCGTGGCAGCTGCTGGTTGGCATGATTGTGGGCTCCGGCATCGTGGGCGTGCTGGCCGCGCTGTGGCCGGCGCACAAGGCGGCGAAGACCTCCCCGCTGGAGGCGATTGCCGACTAAAGCGGGAACCTTGTCCGGGGTCGAAACTACAATGGCTAACCATGAGCGAGCAGACCCCGAACTCCGACATTGTTAACCTGCCCAGCACTGGCGGCGACGTGCAGGCT
This sequence comes from Corynebacterium sp. c24Ua_83, assembly GCF_039907245.1. Lineage (NCBI taxonomy): Bacteria > Bacillati > Actinomycetota > Actinomycetes > Mycobacteriales > Corynebacteriaceae > Corynebacterium > Corynebacterium sp. c24Ua_83. The sequence goes on from NZ_JASBOI010000023.1 coordinate 3,874, forward strand.
GGCGTGGAACCGCTGAATGCCCAGCAGCAGCTGGAGCAGCTAAACAATTTCTTTGAAGATAATTATCCGGAGATCTTCAGCTCCCTCGTCAACGACGAGGGGATTCCCTACAAGGATCAGTCCTGCCCCGTCCCCGCGGAGCTGGTGGACGAGACGGAGCGTATGTGGGCACGTGTGCCCGACCTGCTGGCGCATAGCAGCTTGCTGGTCCTGGGCGCGGGGTTGGACCACCGCATGCCGCACGTCGCCTACACCTCCCAGGTGCGGGCCGAACCCTGGACGTCGCAGCACCCCGCGCTGCCGGATGGGGTTGTGGGAACGGTATTGACGCCCCCTGATCCCACCGGAGCCGTAGCCGTCAGCTTGCACGGTGGGCCAGGCTGGTTCGGTGACGGTGCAAGCCACGACCAGTTCTGGCTTCCCCTCTTTGCCGCGCTCGCGGAGCGTTCCGGGGTGACCATCGTGGATCTGACTTATCCGCTGCCGGGGTACGGATCCTGGGATCTTACACAGCAGGACGTGGCGGAAGCCGTCGCACAGATCCAGGCGGAGCTGAAGCCGAAAGCTTTCGGCCTAGTGGTATTCGGCAGCGGGCTAGTGGCCGCGGGCCAGGTGGTGGGGTCGACTCTGAGTTCGGCTCTGGGGGCGGATTGTGAGCTGGACTTCCTGGCGGCGCTCAGCCCGCGAATCCCGGAGGGGTTCGCGGTGGATATTGCAGGAGTGCCCACGGCAGTCTCCCTTGCGAGCTTCGACAGTAGGGGAACCGCAGGGGGCGTCATTAAGAAGTACCTCGAGGAAAGCGGCGCCGAGGTGCAGTTTTACGAGTACGACAGCGAGCACATTATCGCAGCTCCCGCGGTGTGGCGGCAGCGAGTGGACGAACTGGCGGAATGGCTGCGGAAGGCAGTTGCAGATTGTTGAACAACATTCTAAAGTGATACAAATCACTGATAGAAAGGTGCCGACATGTCGAACACAGACGAGCACGAGGGCAACGCGCCCGCAGACAGCAAGCCAGTAGGCGGAAAACCCGAAGCAGCCCGCGCGGCTACATTCACAGCATCGCTGGGCGCAATGTTCCTCATGGCCACCAGCGCCATCGGCCCGGGATTCATCACCCAAACCACCGTGTTTACGGTGGAGATGGGCGCGGCATTCGCGTTTGCAATCCTCGTTTCGATCCTGGTGGACATCGCCATTCAGCTGAACGTTTGGCGCGTATTGGGCGTATCCGGCAAGCGTGCCAACGAGTTGGGCAATGAGGTTCTGCCGGGGCTCGGCTGGGTCATGGCAGCGTTCGTGTTCATTGGCGGGCTGATCTTTAACATCGGCAATATCGGCGGAACGGGCCTAGGTATCAATGCGATGCTCGGCTGGGACCCACTGCTAGGCGGCGGGCTGTCCGCAGCGATCGCGATCTTTATCTTCCTATCGAAGCGCGCGGGTATGGCTCTGGACCGCATCGTCGTTGGCCTGGGTGCCATCATGATCTTGCTGATGATTTACGTCGCAGTAGTTTCCGCGCCGCCACTAGGTGAAGCTCTGAGGAACACAGTGGCGCCGACCGAGGTGGACTTCCTGGTGATCACCACCCTTATCGGCGGCACGGTCGGTGGATACATCACCTTCGCGGGCGCACACCGCATGATTGATTCCGGGCAGACCGGAGTTCAGAACGTAAACACGATCACCAAGGTTTCGGTCTCTGGCATCATCGTGACCGGGGTGATGCGTACGCTGCTGTTCCTGGCGATCCTGGGCGTGGTCGCTTCGGGCGTGACTCTGGCTGGCGACAACATGGCCGCAGACGCATTCCGCCACGCAGCTGGCGACATCGGCGTGCGCTTCTTCGGCGTGGTGCTGTGGGCCGCAGGCCTGACTTCTGTAGTGGGCGCTTCTTACACCTCCCTGACATTCGTCACTTCGCAATCGATGAAGAAGTCCACCTTCAATTGGCTGGTCGTGGCCTTCATCGCCGTGTGTGCCGTGATCTACCTGATCCTGAACCAGGCCCCGCAGAAGCTGCTGATCTTCGCCGGCGCATTCAACGGCCTGATCCTGCCGATCGGATTCGCCGTCGTTCTGTGGGTGGCCTGGCGCCGCCGCGACCTGCTGCAGAACTACAAGTACCCAACCTGGCTGTTGGTGGTGGGCGTGATTACCTGGGTGCTGACGGTCTATCTGGGGTGGAACTCCATGAGCAAGCTGCCGGGCATCTGGGCATAAGAAGAATCACGGCTTAAGACATAAGAAAAGAATCGGGAGCTGCGGAAATGTCAGACAACATTGCACGACAAGGGGCTGTGGGGCAGGAGCGCCAGGAGAACCCGGGTGCGCTCTCGCCACAGCAGGCGCGTCAGATCTTCCGCAGCGGCACCGTGACCCACACGTCGGGCTACTCGCGGGGTTATGCACAGGCGAACCTGATCACCCTGCCCCAAGAGCAGGCTTTCGACTTCCTGCTGTTCGCTCAGCGCAACCCGAAGCCGTGCCCGCTGCTCGGCGTGCAGGAAGCCGGACAGGTTTCCTCCGAGCTGCTGGCGGACGGGGACATCCGCAGCGACATTCCGCTGTACCGCGTGTACCGCAACGGCCAGTTGGACAGCGAGGTTCCGGACGTGCGCGACGTATGGCGCGAGGATCTGGTCAGCTTCATCATCGGCTGCTCCTTCACCTTCGAGACCGCGCTACTGGATAACGGCGTGCCGGTGGAGCACATCACCCAGGGCAAGAACGTGCCCATGTATCGCACGAACATCCCCACCAACCCCGCTGGGGTGTTCTCCGGCCCGATGGTCGTCTCCATGCGCCCCATCCCAGCCGCCCAAGTAGCCGACGCAGTTCGAATCACCTCCCGCTACCCGGCAGTACACGGCGCCCCGGTGCACGTCGGCGACCCCGCGGCTATCGGCATCCAGGACGTGAACAATCCGGACTTTGGCGAGGCCGTGGACATCCCGGCCGGCACGATTCCCGTGTTCTGGGCCTGCGGGGTAACCCCACAATCAGTGGTAATGGAATCCAAGCCCGAGTTCGCGATCTGCCACGCGCCGGGGCACATGCTGATCACCGACGCGCGCGACCTGCAGTACCAGGTGCCCTGACACCTCACCCCTGCCCCCACACGCCTGCGCCTGCAGCCCGGGGCTCCACTTCGGGCGGGCCTTGAGGCCACACCCCCCGGGCGACCCCATTAGCCGAAGTAGCGCTCGATGTTATCGCTCGTGCGCTGCAGGAACCCGGCCAGCTGGTTGGCCGCCTCCTGCCAACGCTCTTCTGCGATTAGATCCGTCACCGTGCGGTTTTGCGCAATGAACTCCACGTGGAACTCGTGGTTCAGCCGGTTGGCGCGGGCAAACCCAAGGCGCATCTGCGCCAAAATGCGATCCATCGAGTGGTTCAACCCCGCCGATCCAGCGCTGGCGACAATAGCGCGGTGAAAATCCTGGTTCGCATCCGCAATTGCACGGATGTCCTCCTCGCTGGCGTTTGAACCAGCGGAATCTCGCAGCTCTTCCGCGGTGGAGACTATCCCCTCCAACTCGTCCAGCCCTTCTCGCCGCCCCCACAGCAGAGCCCCCGGCTCCAGCACCATGCGGGCGGCGTACATGTCGGCCAAGTCCTCGCGAGTGGGCTCCGCGATGAAAACACCCCGGTTGGGGATCCGCTCCAGCAGACCCTCCGAAACCAGGGTGGCGAAAGCCTCCCGCAGAGTGTTGCGGGAGATTCCCAGCGACTGGGCCACGTTCACCTCATTGAGCTTTTCGCCCGGTGCATAGGCGCCGGAGGCGATACCGTCAAGGAGAGCTGAATGCGCGATAGCCGACTGAGAGTGCATAGCAGTACAGCTTATTACGCGATGTGTCCCAATGCGTCTCCCTTCGAAACATTGTCGCCTGGATTTAGCTGCGCCAGCGTGATGGTACCGGCGGATTTGGCCTCCACCGTGGATTCCATCTTCATGGCCTCGATGGTGGCGATCGGCTGTCCGGCCTCCACGGAGTCGCCATCGGCGACCTGCCACTTCACCAGTACACCGGTGTACGGGCACACCACGGCGTTAGCGTCGGCACTGCCACCGGCGGGGCCGCCCGTAGAAGAAGAGCCCGCGCCGGGGTTACCAGCGGCCGCGCTGGAACCGGTGGTGGAGGAGGCCGAGGTGGCGTCCGCACCTGAAGAAGCAGCGGCGGCAACACCGAAGGACGAAGGAAGGCTCACGCGGTGCAGGCGGCCGTCGATCTCCACGGTAAGAGTGGTGCGCTCGGTGTAAGCATCCTCGACGTCCTCCGGGGAAGAACCGGCATAGCCCGCGCCGATGCCGGGCTCGTACTCCTTGTCCACCCAGTCGGTGTAGACGTGCAGATCGTCGCCGCAGAACGCAGGGTGGGTGACGATGTCCTTGTGGAACGGCAGTACGGTGCGCACACCCTGGATGCGCATCTCGGCCAGAGCGGCCTGGGCGCGGCGCAGGGCGACCTCGCGGTTCGGGCCCTTGACGATCAGCTTGGCCATCAGGGAATCGTAGAAGCCGGGGATCGTGGAGCCGGAACGCACGCCCGCGTCCACGCGGATGCCCGGACCCGTCGGAACCTCGAACTGGGTGACGGTGCCGGGGGAGGGGACGAAGCCATTGGCGGCATCCTCCGCGTTGATGCGGAACTCGAAGGCGTGGCCGTCGCTGGCCGGATCCTCGTCGAAGCTCAGCGGCAGGCCGGCGGCGATGCGGAACTGCTCGCCGACGATGTCCATACCCGTCACAGCCTCGGTGACCGGGTGCTCGACCTGCACGCGGGTGTTGACCTCCAGGAAGCTGACGGTGCCGTCCTCGGCGACGATGAACTCCACCGTGCCCGCGCCCGTGTAGTTCGCGGCCTGGCAGATGGAGCGGGAGCCCTCGATGATGTCGGTGCGCTGCTTATCTGTCAGGAAAGGCGCCGGGGCCTCCTCGACGAGCTTCTGGAAGCGGCGCTGCACCGAGCAATCGCGCGTGCCAACGACGCGCACGTTGCCGTGCGTATCGGCCAGCACCTGCGCCTCCACGTGGCGGGGCTTGGTCAGGAACTTCTCCACGTAGCACTCGCCACGACCGAAGGCTGCCTTGGCCTCACGACCTGCGGACTCGAAGGCGGCCTCGATGTCGTTGTAATCGTGCACGACCTTCAGACCACGGCCACCGCCGCCGAATGCGGCCTTGATGGCGATGGGCATGCCGTGCTCGTCGGCGAAATCGCGGGCCTGCTCCCAGTTCGGGATCGGATCCGGGGTGCCGGGCGCCAGCGGGGCGCCAACCTCGGTAGCCAGGGCGCGAGCAGCGACCTTGTTGCCCAGGGTCTCAATGGCCTCCGGTGTGGGGCCGACCCAGGTCAAACCAGCCTCCGCGACGGCGCGGGCGAAGTCTGCATTCTCCGAAAGGAAGCCGTAGCCGGGGTGCACGCAGTCTGCGCCAGCACGCAGGGCGATATCCAGTAGGGCTGGGATGTTCATGTACGTTTCAGCGGCGGTATTGCCGGGCAGGGTGTAAGCCTCGTCGGCGATCTTTGCGTGCAGGTTGTCCACGTCTGCCTCGGAAACGACGGCGATGGAGCGAATGCCGAGGTCCCGGGCTGCGCGGGCGATGCGAACGGCGATCTCGCCGCGGTTGGCGATGAGGACGGTCTGTAGTGGGAAGGTCTCGTGGCTCATGGGTTCGTTCCTTGTCGTTGCGGTTGTTGCGGTTGTTGCGGTTGTTGCGGTCGTTGCGGTTGTTGTCGTCTTGAGCGTTGTGTCGGGGCGCATTACTGGGTTTTAGCCTGGGTTTTAGGCGTGTCTTCTCGCGAGGCAGCCTCAGCGCTTGCCGGCTGTGCGAAGTCGATCAGCTCGAAGCGCACTGTATCTCCCGGGGCCAGCTGGCCGGCCTTGTCCAGGTCCTGGTCGATGACAGTGGCGATAACGGGGTAGCCGCCGGTCACCGGGTGGTCTGCCAGGAACACCACGGGCAACCCATTCGGCGGAACCTGAATGCTGCCGCTAACCATGCCCTCGCTGGCTAGTTCGCCGTCGCGGTCGCGCTGTAGGGGTTCCGGCGCTTCGTTCCCCTCTGCTAGCGCCAGGCGCAGCCCCACGCGGTTCGACTGGCCCGTCACGATCCATTCGAGCTCCGTGAATCGTTGCAGTTCTGCTTCGCCGAACCAGTCGTTGCGCGGCCCGGCCACACAACGCAGTACGTTCGTGCCATCAAAGGGGTTGGTGGTCGCACTACCGACGGAGGCTCGGGCAGTACGGCGCCCGGCCTTCAATACGTCGTCGGTGGCCACGGGCTGCGGGCCCAGGCCGGAAAGAATATCAGTGGAGTTGGAACCCAGAACTTCGTCCGTCACCAGCCCGCCGCGCACGGCAACGTAATTGCGTAGGCCGTTGCCCGCCCCGCCAACTGGTTCGATCTGAAGTGTCTGTCCAGCCTTCACCTGCACCGGAGAACCTAGTTCAAAAGTTCGCCGGCCGATCGATACGTTCGCACGTGCACCTGTCACGCATACGGCTGTATCCACCAGGGCTTGTAGTTCGATGCCGCCGATGTTCTCCAACACCGTTGCACTCGAGGCGTTGCCGACCACGTCGTTCGCCGACCAGGCGCTGGCCCGATCGACCGCGCCGGACCCGTTCACGCCGATGTCGCCGTGGCCTGCGCGTCCCGTGTCCTGAAAAAGGGTCTGCAGCCCTGCGTCTAGGACCTTTAGGCTTGGTCGCGCTGGGACGATAGGCTTCTTGCTTTGTGACGCCCCCACGCCCGCGCCGGCCGTGGTCTCCTGTCCGGAGCCAGACTCAGCGCTGATGGATTCGCGTACCTGGCGATAGCGCACAGTATCGCCAGGCTGCAGCAGCGCAGGTTGCTCTGCATTCGTATCCCACATTGGCTGCGTGGTGTGGCCTAGCAGTTGCCAGCCGCCGGGAGAAGTGCGGGGATAGACGGCGGAGAACTGTCCGGCCAAGCCCACCGCGCCCGCCGGAACGGCGGTGCGCGGGGAGCTGCGACGAGGCACGTCCCAGGTGTAGGACTGGTCGCCTGCAGCCGGCACGCAGTAGGTAAAGCCCGGGGCGAAGCCACCGAAGGCTGCTAGCCAGTGCTGCTGGGTGTGGCGGGTGATGAGCTCCTCGGTGGAGATACTCATCAGCTCCGCGACATCCGCCAGGTCCTCGCCGTCGTAGACGACGTCAATGGTGACCTCCCGCGGGTTGGCCTCCGCAGAGCTCTGCGGGTGGAAGTCCCGCAGGGTATTCAAGCCGGCGATGGCGGAGGAGTGGGCGTCAAAACAAACAAGCACAGTGCGCGCCGCGGCGATGGCCTCGACCTGACCGGGCAAGGGGTTGGCGACGAGCGAGGCGTGCCAGGCCATCACGGTGGCAAGGTCGGGCAGGTCTACGATGACGGCGCGGGTGCCGACGGGGGAAACGGTGTGGCTCACAGGAAGCTCCCGATGGTGATGTTGTTGGACTGCAGTTCGGCGGCGATGCGCTCTGCCATGGCGACCGCGCCGGGGGAATCGCCGTGGACGCACACGGAATCGGCGGCCGTGCGGATGGTGGAGCCGTCGATGGCCTCGATCGTGCCTTCCTCGGCCATACGTACCACGCGGTGGGCGACGACCTCCGGGTCGTGCAGAACGGCGCCGTTTTCGCGGCGGGAGACCAGAGTGCCGTCCGGGTTGTAGGCGCGGTCGGCGAAGACCTCGTTGATCACTCGCAGACCGGCCTTTTCCGCGTAGTCGGCGGCAACCGCGCCGGGCAATAGCATCACGGGCAGGTCCGCGCCGAAGGCCTTGATGCCCTCGATGACCGCCTTGGCCTGGGCCTCGTGGTGGACGATCGTGTTGTACATTGCGCCGTGGGGCTTGACGTAGCGCACCTGCGTGCCTCGCGCTTTAGCCAGCGCGTCGAGGGCGCCGATCTGGTAGAGAACCTCGTCAGCCAGCTCGGCGGGGGAGTAGTCGATAAAGCGGCGGCCGAAACCAGCCTGGTCGTTGTAGCCGACGTGCGCGCCGACGGTGACGTTGTTCTCCGCGGCGGCGGCCAGGGTGTTGGAGATCGCGTGGGCATCGCCGGCGTGGAAGCCACAGGCAACGTTGGCGCTGGAGACAATGGCCACCATTGCGGCGTCGTCGCTGACGGGGTTGCCGCCGGTCGTTTCTCCGAGGTCGGCGTTCAGGTCGATGGAAAGCGGACTGCGGGTGGTGGACATGTGATCGACTCCTTGTGTGGCCGGGAGTGAGGGAAAGCCGCACCTCCGGCCGGATTGTTCAACAATGTGCGTGCCAGTTTAGTGACCTACACAACCATTGTGAAATCAATCACCCGCCTGTCGCAACGGTGACCTGCGTTATTTTTTACCCTTTTTGGCTTTCTTGTCCTGCCCGCCTTGCTTGCTCGCCGGCTTGGCGTCAGCCTTGCTGTCTTCCAGGACGTACACGCTGCGGTTGGCCTGCTTAGCCTTGTCCACCTGGTCCAGCAGCCCCTCCAGGCGGTTCCACAGGTTCGTGCTGATTGCCCGCTCCGCGCGCTTCCACACCTTCGCATCCCCAGTGCCCCACGCCACCGGCATGGGAGAGATCTCCTCGTATACCTTCGGGCCACGCGTCGGGCGGTAGCCAGTGACGGCCATGGATGGCACCCGCGCACCGACCTCCCGAGGAACGCCCGGCACAGAGGTGACCGTGCGATATGCCAGCGCGGGAACGGTTTTCGCTGGCTCGGTAGAGGCGTCCACAAGCATCAGCAGCACCATGTCGCGCGCGTTGACCTCCGCGATCATCGCCGGGGCGAGCTGGTACATATCGAAGTACTGCTGCGGGGATCCCATCTTGCGCGGCAGCACCGGGATCAGGATTAGACACAGTAGCGCGAACACGCCCAAAGCGAAGCTAATAGCAAGGGCCCACCACTGAGAGCCCGCGGTGAACAGCAGCACGGCGACGATCACCGCCAGGACGGCGGCCAGCACACCCGCCGACACCTGCATTCGCTTCGCATCGCGCAGGAACTCGTTGTGCTTGCGTGCATACTCCTCATCGACGTCGAAGTTGAAGTCAACCTGCATCGGCTGCTGGGCGGCGGACATGGGGCTCCTTAAAACAGAGGATGGTTCTTAAAAATTCTAAAGGTCGAAAGAGTCGACGATGCGGTAGCCGTAGCCCTGCTCAGCCAGGAAGCGCTGGCGGTGCGCGGCATAATCTGCGTCTAGTGTGTCACGTGCGACGATGGAGTAGAAAAACGCCCCGCCGCCGTCCGGCTTCGGGCGCAGAATGCGGCCCAGGCGTTGCGCCTCCTCCTGCCGCGAGCCGAACGTGCCGGAGATCTGGATGGCCACGGACGCGCCGGGCAGGTCGATGCTGAAGTTCGCCACCTTGGAAACCACCAGCGTCTTCAGTTCACCATCGCGGAACTGCTGGTACAGCTTCTCGCGCTTGGCGTTGCCGGTCTTGCCGTCGATGACGGGCACATCCAGCTCCTCGGCGATCTCCTCCAGCTGGTCGATGTAGGCGCCGATGATGAGCGTCGGCTCGTCCGGGTGCATGCCCATGATCTTGCGTACCACCTTCGTCTTCGTCGGGGTGGTGGCGGCCAGGCGGTATTTGTCGGATTGCTCAGCGGTGGCATAAACCATCCGCTCGGCTTCGGTCAGCTGCACGCGCACCTCGGTGCAGTCCGCCGGGGCGATCCAGCCCTGCGATTCGATGTCCTTCCATGGGGCGTCATAGCGCTTCGGCCCGATCAGGCTGAAGACGTCACCTTCGCGGCCGTCCTCGCGCACCAGGGTGGCGGTGAGCCCCAGACGGCGGCGAGACTGCAGGTCGGAGGTCATACGGAACACCGGGGCGGGCAGCAGGTGCACCTCGTCGTAGATGATCAAGCCCCAGTCGCGGGAGTCGAACAGCTCTAGCGCCCTGTATTCACCCTTCGACTTGCGCGTAACCACCTGGTAAGTAGCGATGGTCACGGGGCGGATCTCCTTCTTCTCTCCGGAGTACTCGCCGATCTCATCCTCCGTCAGGGAGGTGCGGCGCACCAGCTCGTCCTTCCACTGCCTGCCCGCGACGGTGTTCGTCACCAGGATCAGCGTGGTGGCCTTCGCCTTGGCCATCGAAGCCGCGCCGACCATCGTCTTGCCGGCACCACACGGCAGGACGACCACACCCGAGCCGCCCTCCCAGAAGCTATCGGCCGCCATCTCCTGGTAGTCGCGCAGCTGCCATTCTTCGTGTTCCTGCGAAAGCTCGATGGGGTGCGCCTCGCCGTCGACGTATCCCGCCAGGTCCTCTGCGGGCCAGCCGACCTTCAACAGTTCCTGCTTGAGCCTGCCGCGCTCGGAAGGGTGCACAACGATCGAGTCTTCGTCGATCTCTGCGCCCAACATGGGCTTGATCTTTTTGTGACGCCGGATCTCCGTCAGCACAGCCCTGTCCGTCGTCTCCAGCACGAGGCCGTGGGCCGGGTGCTTGATGAGCTTCAGCCGCCCGTAGCGATCCATCGTGTCGGCAATGTCGATGAGCAGTGGCTGCGGGACGGGGAACCGCGAGTAAGTTTCCAGCACGTCCATGACCTGCTCCGCGTCGTGCCCGGCGGCACGGGCGTTCCACAGCGCTAGCGGGGTGATGCGGTAGGTGTGTACGTGCTCGGGTGCGCGCTCCAACTCCGCGAACGGCGCCAGCGCGGTGCGCGCCTCTTGCGCCTGTTCGTGGTCGATTTCCAGCAGCACGGTCTTATCCGACTGCACAATGAGCGGTCCGTTTCCAATGCCCACGCTGTGTGTCACTTCCTTTTTGTTTATCGACGCCACCGCGACGGTGTTGCTCAAGCCAAAGACATCATTTTACGCTGCAGTGGTGCGAACTCGTGCTCCACTATACTGAGACCCATGATTGCTCAGACGGGAAATCTGCGCCAATGGCAGTATTTCGTGGCTTTAGCGGAGACCGGTAGTTTTACAGCGGCGGCTGCGCGACTGGGAGTGAGTCAGCCGCCTGTCTCCAATGCCATTAAGCGCTTAGAAGCTGGTGTAGGTACACCGCTATTTATCCGAGGGGCGGGGGAAGTGAAACTAACCGAGGCAGGGTTGACCTTGCTTCCATATGCCCGGGTGATTAATCGCGATCTTCAGACTATGCATTCGATGATTGACGGTATCCGAAGTGGTGCGCAAAGCGGGTTTCGTTTGGCCATCAGTAGTGCGCTTCCAAGCGAGATAGGATCGCGTATTGCAGCAAAGGCACAGCAGCATGATGGAGTAGTTTTGTCGTCACTGCCTTCTGTTGAGATTCTTGCCCGTGTTGAAGAAGGCGCTATTCATGCGGGGCTTGTTCAAGCTCCGGTTCCCTTGGGTACTCACCGCAGTGCGAGGCAGTTTTCTCTGTCACGTGATCTAGTGGTGCCGCCGGGGTATTCAAGGTTGGATAAGACCTTGTCTCAATTGAATCTGCTGGTGGAGAACCTGAATGACAATTCAAGTGCAGCCAGTGGTTTGGCGAGAGAGCTATTTCGGTCGGGTGTGTCTTGCGAAATTAATGATTCAGAGGATGCTCTAGGTAGGGGCTTATTGATTGGAAGAGGGGAGGGGATGTCTTTGGTATTTCGCGGTTTTCACCAGTTTGACAATGCTATTGAGCTTCCTTCCCGTTTCGATTTTTCCGTGGATGTAGTGGTTCGCCGAGGTGGGATGGACAATGGCGCCGAGGCCATGGCGGTCGCCGAAAGAATTTGTCGAAGGATTAACCAATGACTGCACGGATGGAGATGGCCCTGGAAAACGTGTTGACGCGGTCGGGGTGTGAGGGATGGTGGTGTGCATCGCGACTGCACGATGGGGTGACTATCGGACGCAAACAAGACGAGAAAATTACGGTGGCATCCTTATATAAAATCCGGCTCCTCCACCTCACTTTGGAAGCGATTCAACGAGGTGATCTGGATCCTCGTCTTCGTGTTGACGTTGCACCGTCCAAAGGAACTTACGAAGGGTATGGGTTCGCTGCCTTTGATGACGCAGTGAACGTGAGTCTCCGAGACTTAATGAAACAAGTCGCATCGGTGTCAGATAACGTGGCCGCCCACGAGATTTTGCGTCTACTGCCTGCGTGGGCTCGAGAAGCATTTCTTAAACGGTTTCCACCTCATTATGACTTGCAAGATCGGAATAGCTTAGTGACGGCGGAGAAACAATTGCGTCAATATGTTCAATCCCAAGGGGGGAGAAGTACAGATATAGCGTTTTCTGCAGTCTCTTCGTTGGCGGAAATAACTAATGACTTGGAACAGGTTTGGAAAGACGATAGTGCAGCGGTACGTCGATCTATGTGTGAACTCTTGGGGTTGCAGGTGTGGCGTCACCGTGTTCCTTCAGGCTTTCCTCCAAGCGGCGTTGATATCTATGGAAAAACGGGCACTGTAGGACTTCTCCATGGTGAAGCTTCGATTATCCAGGTTGAGGGCGAGGAGCCCATTGTGGTGTCCATCATGCTGAAACAGGTGGTGCCAGAACAAGCAATGAGTACTCACGATGGTGCTATTGGCGAAGTGGCTAGACTGCTCGTGGACGCTCTTCGTTAGAATTTCTGCCACTTGAATACACACTTCTACCATCGCCTATATGTGAATGAAATGAGACAATTGCATTATGTGATATTGGTGGCATCCAATGCGTCTCACTTAACGTCACTCCCATGATGACTAAGCACAATCGTTTCCGTCAGTCGGTGATTGCACTCTGTTCGCTCTCCGCAGTGATGTTGAGCAGCTGTTCAGCTCTACCGTGGGAATCAGACTCAGACGTATTTCTCAAAGCTTTCAACGCGGGAGATGACAGCAAGGCTGCACGGTATCTGGATCATCCAGACCCGGAGCGCGCCCTTCATGAATTTCGGCAGTCACTTCATGGTGTGAAGGTCAACATCGAAAAATCTGATATTTCCAATGGAAAGCAGAATACTCATGTGACTTGGTCCAAAGATGGTGTGGAGTTGGAGAGCAATGGTCGGCTCGTCCTTAGTGGACAGGATGGTAAGCCTCAATGGTTGCCTTCGATCTTCGAAGCTCAGTTGAGCGATGATTCCGCACTCTTTTTTGCTGAAGATAAACAGTACGATCTTCCAATTAAAGATCGCTTGGGCAATGAATATATGACCTGGACGAAAGTTATTCAGGTACGAGGTCGCAAAGACATAGCCTCTAGAGCGCAGGAATTGGCCCAGATTTTTGCACCAGTGTCTCCCACAACGACTAAGGAGTGGATCGAGCAGACCTTGGGAGAGTCTCAGGATGAAGACACCGTGCTCCTCACTTTGAGGCAGGAAGAATTCCGGAAGATACAAGAGCAACTTAGGACCTTTGAGGGAATTTCCACTGTGGAGCAGGGGCGTCTCTTAAGCGTGTCCAAAACTCTTAACTCTCCGCTGGATGCTGAATTGAACAAATATTGGGAGTCAGTGCTCGATGCTAATTCAGGATGGTCGATACGCGCTGAGAGTTCACAAGGTATGACGACGGTAGCCTCTGAGCCGCCTCGCCGAGTTCAGCCAATCGCAACCACTCTGGATAACACACTGCAAAGCGCAGCAAAACAAGCAGTGGACAGTGAGCAACGTGCCGCAGTTCTAGTCGTGCTCAATCCTAGAACAGGAGGTGTCCTTGCCGTTGCACAAAATGACAAGGCAAATAACCAAGGGCCAATCGCACTCACCGGGCTATTCCCACCGGGATCGACGTTCAAAACTGTGACCACAGCGGCGGCACTAGAGGCAGGGGCAGTCAGCATGGATGAGGAACTACCTTGTCCTAGCAATATCACCGTCGCTGGACGCAAGATTCCCAACGATCATGACTTCGATCTAGGTAGCGTTCGACTGGAAGAAGCTTTCGCCCAATCATGTAACACAACCCAAGCGGTCATTTCGGATCGTTTGGGAGAAGATGATCTGCAACGGACTGCTTTAGAACTCGGAATTGGCTCCGACTTCGACGTACCAGGGATGACCACACTTACTGGTTCGGTGCCGCGGACACCGGCTGGACCTCCTCGTGTGGAGGCTTCTATTGGACAGGGCGAGGTTCTAGCTAGTCCATTTGGGATTGCGCTCATGCAATCGACTGTCGCTAACGGCGGCTTGCTTGTTCCTCCACAGCTCATTCAAGGCGAACAGACAGTAGTGAATAAACAGGCAGACCAGCATGTCAGCGATACAACTATTCAAAGCCTCCGGACGATGATGAAATCAACAATTGACCACGGTTCAGCTAGGTCGTTGAGTGATCTTAGTGCACTTGGCGGAAAGACTGGTACAGCAGAAATTGATGGCAAGCTTTCCAATGGCTGGTTCGCTGGAACGACAGGGGAATTGGCGATTGCGTCCCTTGTAATCGAAGGAGATTCTTCTCAGCCAGCTGTGGAAATGGCCGGGCGTTTCCTTCGCTCGCCGGATGTTCAGAAATTCTCTGGAATTCAATAAACTTGCGTCATAACCTCTAGCACGGCACGTCCACCGCAGCGATGCGGTGGGGTTGGATCGTGAGGCTCTCCCCGGTGGATTCGAGCACCGCGGAGATGGTGGAGGGGGTCATCATCACGATGGAGATCCAGTCATGGCTGGTGGCACCCGCATAGTCCACGTAGTGCAGGCGCACCTGTGTGCCCGCGGTATAGGCGCGGCGCAGCTCGGACATGATCTCCCGCGGCGAGCGGAAGGTCCGGGTGTCCGAGGCCTTCGTGCCGTCCGCCGGGTCCACGGCGATGGCCTGGTCGTGGGCGCGGCGAAAACCCTCCACGGCGCCGTCGATCTCCGAGGCGATCTCGGTGGAGTCCCCAGTGATGTCCATGATGTTGCGCTGGGGAGTATCCACGCGAGACGGGACACGAGCCGAGTGGGGTTCGGTGGCGGAGCCCTGCTGGAATGCCCTGGTGGCGTCGTCAATCAAATACCGCAGGGACTGGGGAACGGACGAGAGACCGCCGGGGAACATGCGATCCAGGAAGGCCTCGATGTCCTTCCATGGGGCGTCATAGCGCTTCGGCCCGATCAGGCTGAATACGTCGCCTTCGCGGCCGTCCTCGCGTACCAGGGTGGCGGTGAGCCCCAGACGGCGGCGAGACTGCAGGTCGGAAGTCATTCGGAACACCGGTGCGGGCAGCAGGTGTACCTCGTCGTAGATAATGAGCCCCCAGTCGCGGGAGTCGAAAAGCTCCAGCGCCCGGTACTCGCCCTTCGACTTGCGTGTCACCACCTGGTAGGTGGCAATGGTAACGGGACGGATCTCTTTCTTTTCGCCGGAGTACTCGCCGATCTCCTCCTCGGTGAGGGAGGTACGACGCACGAGCTCATCCTTCCATTGCCTGCCAGCGACGGTGTTAGTCACCAGGATCAAGGTGGTGGCTTTCGCCTTGGCCATGGAGGCTGCGCCGACCATGGTCTTGCCCGCGCCGCACGGCAGGACGACCACGCCGGAGCCACCTTCCCAGAAGCTTTCCGCAGCCATCTCCTGATAATCCCGGAGCTGCCACTGTTCGTGTTCCTGCGACAGTTCGATGGGATGTGCTTCGCCGTCGACATAGCCCGCCAGGTCCTCCGCAGGCCAGCCGACCTTCAACAGTTCCTGCTTGAGCCTGCCACGTTCGGAAGGGTGCACAGTCACGGAGTCTTCGTCGATCGCTGTGCCCAACATCGGCTTGATCTTTTTATGACGCTGGATCTCCGTTAGTACGGCCCTGTCCGTCGTTTCCAACACCAGCCCGTGCGCCGGGTGCTTGATAAGTTTCAGCCGCCCGTAGCGATCCATTGTGTCTGCAATATCAATGAGCAGTGGCTGGGGAACCGGGAACCGCGAATAGTTTTCGAGCACATCCATGACTTGTTCCGCGTCGTGGCCTGCGGCACGGGCATTCCACAGCGCCAGCGGGGTAATGCGGTAGGTGTGCACGTGCTCGGGTGCACGCTCGAGCTCTGCGAATGGTGCCAGCGCAGTACGCGCCTCCTGAGCTTGCTCGTGGTCGATCTCCAGCAGCACAGTTTTGTCGGATTGGACGATCAAGGGGCCGGTGCCGATGCTCACTAGCTGGATGCTCCTCACAGCGGGTTCGGGCTGCGGCACGAAGATCAAGGCCACAGCTACATTTTTGGGACAACCTACTATGTTAGCCCGTTCTTGCAACCGCCCTAGAGGTTAGTATTCGACGCTGCTAAGCCGGTGGGGTTGCACAGTGAAGCTCTCACCACTGATTTCCGAAACCACCGCAATAGTCGAGGGACGAATCATCACGATCGACACCTGGTCGCTCGTCTGTTTGCCCTCGTGATTGACGTAACTGATTCGCACAATCGTTCCGGAGGAATACGCCCGCGAGATAGCCGCCATCATTTCCTCGGCTGAGTGGACGACGCGGGCTCTGTCGCGTTGACTCTCCGCCGGGTCTGCGGACACACTCGCGACGTCTTTCATAGATCCGCTCATCAGGTCAACGGCGTGCTCGTGACTGCGTCGGAATCCTTCGATAGCGCCAGCGATGACGCTCTCGTCGGCGTCGGCGGACTGCAGCCCTTCCCGCGTTGGCGTAGCCACCCGGGAGAGCACAGGAGCATCGGCATGCGCCCGGCCACCTTCCAAACGCAATTGCACGCCCATGGCCTCCAGACGATCAGTCACAAACGAAAGCTGAGCAGCGGAAACGGCTACTGTCGGTGCGATCCTGCGCAGCCGGAGCCCGTCAATATCCGGCAGCGCCAGAATCCGATCCAGTGCCGCGGGATCCGTCACGCTCAGGTACATCTGAGCCACACCAGCGGTGGCCTGCGACAGGCTCCGCTCCGCGTCATGCAGCATGTAGCGCAGGGCCTGCGGAACGTTTTCCGTCCCGCCCAGCGCGCGGGCCTCCAGGAATTCCTCAATTTCCGCAGCGCCAAGCCCCGCCCGCAGCGCCCGTTCCACGGACTCCTTGGACATTCGCCAAACGCTGGCCATGCCGCCGGATTCTTGATCGCTGAACTTCGCCAGCATCGCCTGGTCGGCCGGGCGCAGCAGTCCCGGCGCCATGATCGTGTGGTCTGCCTGCACAATCAGCTGCTCCACCGGGGCAGGAAGAATCTCCGCCAGCGCGTCGGCCAGATCCGCCACGGGGTTTGCTGACTGATGTGTGCTACCGCCCAGTACGTCGCGCAGTGCGGCCATCGCCCGGGTAGGTACGGTGTCTCTTCTTAATGACGCCAACACACCAACCTCTTTAGCCTCCTCCCACACTGCATCCCAGGCGGTGTGCGTGGTGCGCCAGGCCTCGCCGGGGCGCACGCGCCAGAGCTCTTGCTGGAGTTCGGCTGATTGGGGCGTGGGGGCGTCACTACCAAAAGTGCCAAGATCAGCGAACAGTGACGGGAAGGTTCGGCGTAGGCCGCGCGCAGCGTGTGATGCCGTACCAGCCTCGAAGGGGCGGACGTCCGGTTCGTCGACGAGCCAGGGAGCGTAGGCGCTGCCGGCCCAGCCGACTAGCAGGATCGCCCAGGCAGTGGCGGGGGAGGCCTCCAGGAAGTCGAGGGCGAGCTCCGTGGGCGCCCAGTAATCGCGCGCGGGCTGGCCGGCCGGGGTGGGAGTAGCTCGGCCGCGGCCGATGAGGTTCGCGTGGGCGAGCCATGTCAGCAGATGGAGGGTGGTTTCAGCGGGCTCGTCGCGGCGGCGGGCGACCTTATTGACCTCGCGGGTTCCGATGCCGCCGGAGGAAAGGGGGACGATCGGGTTGCGGCCGAGATCCTCGATGAGGTGGCCGAGATCCTGGATCAGCTGAATGGCCTGGGCCGCGCCAGCGTCGTCGGCGCGGGAGTTGGTGGAGGAACCGGTGGGGTCAGTGGCGGCAACACCTGAAGCATCAGTGCCGACCTGGGGTGCGGTGGTGAAGCGCCCGCCCGGGTCGGCGATCAGCGTGCCGCGCAGCAGCTGTTGCACGCGGCCCGTTAGACGAGCTGTCGTATCGTCCAGCTGATCCAAGATTCCCCGGCGCACCAGGGTAGGCAGAGGCTTGGAGGGGTCCGCACCCTCGTGCAGGGAGGTCGAATGCCCCACCCCACCCCCGGCGGCGAGAGTGGAAAGTAGGCGGCGCTGGCGGGGAGGAAGCTCGTCCACGACCTGCGGAAGCTCGGCGGTGGGGATGGGGCAGCGGGTGGAATCGACCAGCCGCCAGAGCTGTTCCGTGGATGGCTCGAACATGCGCGGCAGATGAGGCGGAATCTTCAGCCGCGTCTTCGCGCCGGGCAGATCGGGGTGGGGGAGTGTGAAGTCTGGGCCGAACACCAGACCCCAATGGCAGAGGGATTGCACGGCAGCGCAGATCTCTTCTTCGTCGGGGCGCTGCGTTTCGGTAGTGCCGGCGATGTCAAAGAGCTCGGCGAGCATGTCGACGAGCTCCGCCACCGTGCACGGATGGTGCACTGCATCGAGCTCGCAGGCCGCGTGGCAGACGGCGAGCTCGAGGGAGCTCAGGTGGAGCAGAGCCGGATCGGGGGAATCAGCGAATAACTCCGAGTGGCGGCTACGTCCGGGGGTGGAAACGGCAGCGGAGAGGTTATTGAGTGCGGCATTGCTGCCGGTGAGGTTCTCCACGAACGTTGCGGGGTTCGATGCCAGCAGGCGAGTGAGCAGGTCCGCGAGCGCTTCATCCGACTGGGCGAACAGCCAGTCCCCGTAGGAGGGAAACTCGCTGCGAAGAGAGGCAAGGGCTCTGCCATCAGCGGTGGAGTTCGCGGAGTTGTGATGCATAATCGCCCTATTTTAGCTGGAAACTTGGCGTTTTTGGGGTGCGGTACATGGCGCGGCCTAGGCAGAGAATGGCCGAGTGGTGGTTTGGGACGTGGGGAAATGCGGCGGAACGGGTGGGGACGTGGGTGGAAATCAGCACTTCGTGTGTCCTTTTCCTTTGCGATGTGCAAAGATACAACTATGGCTAACGTTGAGAAGAAGGGCTATGTCGACGCAGGCTGGCCGACCGATATTCCAGAGGGCCGTCACGCTGTTACCGAGCTGGTGGCTGATACCGCGGGTGCCCTGAGCCCCTACGGTGACATCGAGTTCCCCGTCGATGCTTCCGAGCTTCCGTACGTGCACTCGTTTACTGTTATTAACAAGTAACTGAACTA
>NZ_JASBOI010000024.1:0-17852 GCF_039907245.1 Corynebacterium sp. c24Ua_83
CCTCCGGGCGCACAGATTCCCCGTGGCCAGCGGTTACCCGCCGACCACGGGGGATTTCGCTTTCGCAGACTTTTGCGTTCGGGGGTTCGAAAGGTCGAAGCTCTGTAAGCGCCATAGACGGCCGAAACGGGAGCAGGGGGATACCTGACTAAGGGTGCAGAATTGCGCCCCTCATTCGGAAGGCGCTTGAGAACTGGGCATTCTGCTGCCTGGCGGGGACGGAGGTGTCCCAAATCTTCCACTCTGTTTCTATAACTATCTATTTCTGCAGGTCAGAGCCTTGCAATATTTTGCTGCAGATCTGCTTTTCTTTAAAAGTGGAAGATTTTGGACATTGCCCCTTTTGCGGGTGCTCCAGCGGCGGGAAGGGACCTGGCGGGGTGGGAAAACAGCTCGGCGGGGCGGGGAACTTAGAAGAAACTTACAGGGGGCTTGCAAATGGGCGGCAGGAAATCTTAAGAATCAGAGATTAAAAAAGACAATCGTTCCGCGTAGCGGGCCTGCTCTGGACTTGAGTATGGAGTTTGAACACTGAGTTTGAGCATGGAGTTCGAGCACTGAGTTCGAACACTAAGAATGAGAACTGAAAAGGAGACAGCCGGGTGGTTAAAACACCTATCTCTAGGAGCTCCGCGACAACCCGCGGAGACCAAGCCCTCACCACCGCAAACAGCGCTGAAACGGCAGCCGACGGAACGGCAAATGTAAAGCGCCCGCGCATCCTCGGGCTCGACATCGCCCGCGGACTCGCAATCCTCGGGATGACCTACCTGCACCTTGGTCACCCGCTATGGCAAACGAAGGTGATCCTGTCGGGGCTCCCGGCTGCACTGTTCGCGGTGATCGCAGGCGTGACCATGATGCTCATCTGGACCAATGCAACCGCGCGTACAACCGCACGTGTGACCGCGCAAGCACACAATGCAGCACAGGCGCAGATCCAGACGCCGACGCATGCTGGCACGGACCACGCAGCTCCAGAGCGTGCGAGAGCGCACAAGGCCCACACCACGCAGACCATCGCGAAGCTTGTAGCCCGCGGGGCGCTCATCACCCTCATCGGCCTGGCGCTTCTGCCCGCCGGAGGGGCGATCCAGGTCGTGCTGGTCGTCCTCGGCGCGACGATGCTCGCCACCGCCTGGGTGCCTTCACTGCCGACGGCCGCGAAAGTCGCGCTCCTGCTGATCGCCACAGCCGCCGCCACGTGGCGCTACGCCCCTCTGGAACTCCCGCTTCCGTACCCACACCTCGCGTGGGTCGCGTACATCCTGGCCGGGATGATCCTCTTCGACGTGTACGTGGGAAAGGACGGCACGGGGGCTGGTGGCGTCACAAAGATAACAACCGCAATCGCCTGCCTCGCCGCAGCAGTAGGCTTCTACCTGCGATTTCAAATCGACCTGCCCGGCTGGGCGCGCGCGACCGGGCACACGGGCGTGCTGGGCGAGATCGTGCTCTCCATCGCCGTCGCCGCCATCGTGCTGCACCTGAGCCTGATCGTCGGACGCCGCGTGCGGGCCACGAATCCGCTGGTCGCACTGGGTTCGATGGCGCTGACGGTGTACATCCTGCACGTGCTTTCGGCCCTGTGGTGGCAGACGCACGTGTCGCTGCACTCGGACCTGTGGGCGGCGGCGTTTATCGCGGCGTTCCTGGTGTTCGCGTGGGCGTGGAAGAAGCTGGCTGCCGGGGCGGCGCGGAAGTTGTTTGCAGGGCAAGGGCCAGCGGAGCGATGCGTCGCGCAGGTGGTCCGGCTGATCGCGGGGGAACGAACGGGAGAGCGAGCATGAGGAGCAGTAAGAGGAGCAGCATGAGGAAACTAGCATCACGAATGGCAGCCATCGCGGCCACGGCAGCCCTGTCCGGCGCGTGCGTGACTCCCGCCAGCGCGCTGGAATACGGCGAGCACGCACCGGACAACGCGGAGTCGCGGACGGTCGCATCACTGCGCATCGGGCGCGTCGGCAACTTCGGCGACTGCACGGGCACTCTCGTGGCCCCGCAGTGGGTGCTGACGGCGCGGCACTGCCTGGAATCCGTCTCCAACGAGGGCACGCAGGCGCGCATCGCGGGTGCTGTCTACGACGCGGATTCGTGGTCGCTGTCGCCTGTTATGGACGCCGGGCTCTTGCACCTCACCAAGCCCGTCGAGGGAGTCGAGCCGGCGGAGCTGGCCGATAGCATGCCGGGCGTGGGCGACGAGGGGAATCTCTACGGCTGGAGCAGCAGCTCGCTGATGGCGCGCAAGGGCGATCTGCCGGTGGCGCGGATGCGAGTGCGGGAAGTTCTCGCCGGGCCGGGCGCTGGTGGTTCACCAGCGCCGGCCGCGCCGGCCCCGGAGGTTTCCGGAAACTCCGGCGCGCCGAAGTCTTCCGCTTCCGTGGAAGCTGCCAGCCCCGAAGGCGTGGAGTCCGTTCCCGCCGAGATCGCCATGGGGGGCGGGGAGGTTTCCACAGGTGAGACGGGTGGCGTCATGCCAAAAATCGTCGGCGGAATCCTCGAGGCAGAGTCCCTCTCGCGCGCTGCGATGCAGGGTGGCGACTCGGGCGCGCCGTTCTTCGTCGGCGGCAAACTCGCAGGCCTCGCGACTGCGGGCACGGCCAACGGAGACCCGGACCTGCCCTCGCCGACGGGGGCCATCACTACGCTTTCGGACGCCGCAGCCTGGATCGAGGACGTCACCAGCGGGCGCGATACTTCCAGCGTGTTGACAGCGGACACCACTCCTGCCCCACCGAAAACGCCCCAGACCAGCGGAGACTACGTCGGGCGATACCTTGTGGTGGCTGCGGCCGGGTTGGTGCTGGCGTTTGCGCTGGGCCGACTCGGTCGGCGGGGACGGCTGGGAGCGTCGGAGCCGGCCTAGCCGGCGGACTGGCCTAGCCGGCGGGCAGGAAGCGTTCGCGCCGAGCCTGAACGGCGCCTGACGCCGTGCCGAGCCTGACTCTGTGGGCGGAAGATGCTCGGGGCGCGGCGGGCTTAACCGGCGTCTGGCACCGCGCTGAGCCTGGCTCTGTGGGCGGGATGTCCCAAATTCCACGTCTTAGAATATAACTATTATGTTTGCGCAGGTCAGCGGCTTGCGAAATTTGGCTGCAAACCCGCTACTTTCAATAACTCGAAGATTTGGGACATCGCTTCTCCGGAGGCTGTGGCTGCAGTGCGCCTGTAGCAAGTCCGTGGGCGCGTCGGTGGCAGGTCTGCAGGCAGATGCGGTGGGGTTGGATTTAGGTCGAAGCGCTGTAAGCGTCATAGGCGGCCGAAACGAGGGCAGGGGATACCTGAGTGAGGACGCGAAATTGCGCTTCCCATTCGGAAATTGCCCAAAATCGGGTCTTGCGGTGGCCTGGCGCGAAGGGGGATGTCCCAAATCTTCCACTCTGTTTTTATAACTATCTGTTTGTGCAGGTCAGGGGCGTGCGAAATTTTGCTGCAAACCTGCTTTTCGTCGAAAGTGGAAGATTTGGGACATCTGGGCTTTCGCAAGTGCTCCTGCCGGGACTGAAGGAGGCCCAAGCGGGCTCAAATGGGAGGGGGGTGGGCGGCTTTGGGGCGAAGCTGGAGAGGTCTATGGGGAGTCTTGCCACTGGAGAAGCAAGCGCGCCATCGCTGGAGGTTAAGAGTATTGCCGGAGGGGGTTAAGAGTCTCGACAACGGGAGTGTATGGGGCGCGAGCCTGGGTATTCCTGGCTAGACTGAACGCGATCGCTCTCGGCGGTGATTTGTCGCACAGTCGCCACGCTGCGCGGAAGTGCTGGGCGGCGGAGACGCCGCGTGGCGGAAGTGATAGGCAGCGGAGAATGCGCCGCCGAGACGGAAGAGTTCGAAGAAACAGCTGGTCAAGGAGGGAAGATGGCGAGCAATGAGCGCCCCGAAGGCGAGGCACAGGCCGCCGGGCAGCAGGGCGTTGCCGCCGGGCCCGGCGAGCCCGAAGGGCAGCCGCGGAGCGGAGGTGCCGGCGGCCGCGGCACACGCGGCGGACTCGTCGCAGGCCTCGCAGTGGGAGCAGCTGTCCTCGCCATCACGGTCGGTTTGGTGATGGGGCTAAACGGCGGAGATGGGGGCGTCACTAAGAAGGGCGAAGAGAGCGCACCCGCCGCCAACACCGCCGCCGCGCCCGACAGTAACGGCAGCGACGGCAACGACAGCACCGACGGCGCAGACGCCACCCCGCCGACCGACGAGGAACAGCAGGCGAAGCTGGACAAGCTGGCGGCGGACATCGCCGAGAAGAACAACGTGCAGGTCGGAGTGGCAATCCTCGGGCAGGAAGGCCCTCTGCACGCAGGCAAGCTCAACGAGGAAGGTGCCTGGTCGACGATCAAGGTGCCGATCGCCGGCGCGGTCGAGGAGAAACTGCGCCACGCGGAAGCCCACGGCCAGCCCGCCCCGCGCGCTGCGATGGAAGCCGACATGGACGCGGCGATCCACCATTCGGATAATGACGCCGCTTTTCGGCTCTGGATGTATGTCGGCGACGGCTCGGACCGTACCGCCTCCTACAAAGTGCGCGATTACATGCACCGCGTAGGCGACCCGACGAACGCGGCGAAGCAGTTTGAAGACGGGGTTTACTTCGGGTTCGGCGCGATTAAGTGGAAGTTGACGGACCAGGTGAAATTCATGAACGGGTTCCGGTGCATGAATGGCTCTGAGAAGGTGCTGGAGCGCATGGGGCACATCATCCCGGAGCACAGCTACGGCCTGGCGAAAATCAAGGGCGCGCAGTTCAAGGGCGGCTGGGGGCCGGAGCCGGACGGGCGTTTCATCTACCGGCAGCTGGGCCTGGTGCCCGGGTCGGACGGGGAAATGACCCCCGTGGCGATTATGGCGATCCCCAACGATGGGTTTGAACCGACTGCATGGGAGGGCGTGGATGCCCTGGCGAAGGGCCTGCCCGACGTGCTGGAAGGCGCCCCGCCGGCGAAGACAAAGGACGACTGCTAGCGCGGGCGCCGCTGTGCCCGCGGTTTGGCCGCGCGGCACCCCGGCGCTAGAATATGCCGATCTGCGCGCCCATGGACTCCGCCGAGCGAAGCTGATCCAGCCAGCCCGGCGCCCCCGGCCGCACGCGGATAATCGGCCGGTTGGAGGCATCGCCCTTGTTGCGGCCTGCCCGCGCCTCGAAGCGCCCGCGCGCGGCGTGGCCGTCCTCGGCAAGTGTTTTTAGGGAACGATCCGGGTGGGCGATATCCTCCCGCGCAGTCTGCAGCAGCTCGATGGCCTGGTCCAAGGCCTCCAGCACGGCGGGGCGGTTGTTCTCCACCATCGCGCGCACCAGGTCCGGATCCGTGCCAGCCACGCGCGTGCCGTCGCGGAAACTTGACGCCGCCAGGCTCAGCGCCAGCGGACCTCCACTATCGCCGGCGACTGCCAGCGCCTCGGCGAGGATGTGCGGCAGGTGGCTGACACGCCCCACGGCACTGTCATGCCGCCGTGCGATGGCGGGGATGACCGACGCGCCGACCTCCTCGGCCAGCCCGACCACGCGCACCCACGTATCCAGCCAGCGCTTGCTGATCGCGTCGGCATCGGCGCCGGGAGCCTCTGCCGCGCTGGAACTTGCACCTGCGGACGCGCCTGCCGCGCCGCCCGTGCTTGCGCCAGCCCCCGCAAGCTCCCGCGCGTTGTCATAAGTCACGACCCAGACGGCACCCCGGAACAGCCCGTGCATCGTCGCCTGCCAGCCCGAGTTCGCGGTGCCAGCCATCGGATGCCCGCCCACGAAGCGATCGGACATGCCCTTCGCCTCCACGAGGTCGTGTACCTCCTGCTTCACGCTGGTCACGTCCGTAAAGCCGCAGGTCGGGGCGTGCTGAGATATGGCGTCAAGAAGAAAAGACAGCGCGGGCATCGGCACGCCAAGGATCAAGAGCGCATCGGCCTCCTCGGCGCGGCGGAGCGTTGCCTCCAGGTCAGCCGAGACGTCGTAGCCGTCGCGGCGCGCGCGGGTGACGGTTTTCTCCGACCGATTCCAGCCGAATACGGGCCAGCCGGCGGCCTGCGCATCGCGCATCAGCGAGCCGCCGATCAGCCCCAGACCCAGGATGCACAGCGGACGGCGGTCCTCGGGGAGGGTGCTCAGGCGGTAGTCGGAAGAAATTTCGTGGCTCACGCTACCCAGTGTTCCACAAAGCCGACTAGCGTTGGAAGGCATGAGCACCGACAGCTTCGATAACGGCAGCAGCGACGGCGGCGACCTGACCTTCGCAGTCTCCGCCATCCGCACCGACGGCCACTGGCATCTGCGCGAACTCCCCACCCGCGCGACGGAAAGCCTGCCCGACCTCATCGCGGAGTTGCGAGCCTCGCGCGCGGAAGGCCCGGTCGTGGGGTTGCTGTGCATCGAGGACGACTGGTCCGTTGTGCTCCGCCCGGTGCCGAGCGGCGTGCGGATCTTACTTAGTGACGCCACCGCCGCGTTGGACTACGACATTGCCAGCGAGGTGCTGGACACTCTGGACATTGACGAGCCTTCGGAAGAGGAGGCCGACGCTTCGGACGACCCGTGGCCCGAGGGCGACTTCGACCTGCTGGAGGATCTAGGTGCCAGCGAGCAGATAATGTCCATCATCTTCTACGACGATGACCTGTACGGGGCGGAGCAGGTTCTGCGCGTGGCGGACGAGCTGGGATTCGCCGACGAGCTGGCGGACCTGGTGGGCGTGGAGCTGGAGTTCTAGCCGGTGGGGGTGGAGGACGCGCCGGGGGCGCGGGGTGCCGCCGGCGGGCGGCGCCGCGTGGGCGGCGCCGTGCCCGGGCCGGCTGAGGCTCGCGTGGGCGACGGGGCTGAGGCGTCCGGCGAGGTTGAGGCTCGCGTGGGCGGCGGGGCTGAGATGCGCGGCGGGGCTGAGGTGTGCGTGGGCGACGGGTTGCCGCAGGTCGCCGGGGATGCGCGCGCGGAAGCGCTGATGCGCCGCGCCTTGGAGATTGCCGCGGAGACTCCAGCCGGAGACGTTCCCGTCGGAGCTGTGATTCTCGGCCCGGATGGCCGGGAACTCGGGCGGGGCGTGAACCGGCGCGAAGCCGACAATGATCCCACCGCACACGCGGAGATCCTCGCCATCCGGGAAGCCGTGCAGGAGCTCGGAGACGCCTGGCGGCTGGAGAACTGCACGCTGGTGGTCACTCTGGAACCCTGCGCCATGTGTGCGGGGGCGCTGGTCGGGGCGCGAATTGGCAGCATCATCTTCGGGGCCTACGAGCCCCGCACCGGGGCGTGCGGCAGCGTCTGGGACGTGCCGCGGGAGTCCCCACTGCACTGGGCGGAGGTCCGCGGAGGCGTGCTGGCCGGGGAGTGCGAAGAACTGCCGCGGCAGTTCTTCGCCCGCCTGCGCTAGGCGCGCGCGAGCCCGCGCTTGCCCGCCCGCGCACTCACGCCTTCGCCGGCCGGTGGTGCTCGAACGCTGGAATGCTCCGCGACTGGAGCCCTCCGAGCATCGCCGGCGGAGCAGGCGCGAGGCCTTCTTCAAATCTTCCGGCCAGTCGCCCTTCTGGACACTCTCGGCGGATCAGCTGCGAGGCCCCAAAGAGGAGTGAGGATGCGGAGGATGAGGGGGCGTCATTAAGTGTTATAGAAAATTAATGAGCGGTGCTGAACAGTGCTTTTGCGAGTGGAATGGGCGTCTGAGGGCTGGGGAGGCGGCTCGGCGGTGGCGAGGAATCCAGAACGAACCTACGTTGGAAATTGAGCGTCCTGGTCGTACGAATGCTGCGGCTAGGGCGCACAAGTTAGAACAAAGTTAGCGACTAGAAGACACAAGGAGAGATCAATGGATCTGAACAAGGCAAAGGATCTGGCAGGCGAGCACCGCGACAAGATTCAGGACGGTGCCGACAAGGCCATCGACAGCAAGCTGGACGGCGACAAGGCTGACAAGGCTAAGGACGGCCTGAACAAGGGCATGGACAAGGTCTTCGGCGACAAGTAAGGCTGAAACCGCTAAGGCGGGGAGCCCGCTGCGAACTGGTGGAGGTTCGCGGCGGGCTTTCGCGTGTGTAAGGCAGGGTTTTGTTGCGAAAATGCGGGGGTGTTACGCTAGTACGAGTCTGCAATCGCTGACTATGGTGGCGTGTCCGAGCGGCCGAAGGTGCTCGCCTCGAAAGCGAGTGTTGTTAGTAGCAACCGAGGGTTCAAATCCCTCCGCCACCGCCAAAATTTTTTACCGCGTGCTGTTTTCCGGTTGAACATTGGGATGGCGCGCGGTTTTTGCGTGCGCGGGGGCTTGGGTTCTGGTGCGCGGGGTGGGCGGCTGGGTGCGTGGGGCTGGGAGTTGCGTGAGCGAGATGTGCGGACGGGTGTGTAGGGCTGGGAATGAGGGGCGCTGGGGCGGGGATGTCCCAGATTCCACGTATTAGAATATAACTATTCGATTTGCGCAGGTCAGAGGGTCGCAAAATTTAGCTGCAGATGTACTACTTTCAATAACTCGACGATTTGGGACATTGAGCCTCGGGGCAAGGTGTCTGCGGCCGGAGATGGGCTGGTTTTGGCGAAGTTAGAACGCTCTGCCGGAGGGGTGTGAAAGAGGGTGAAGCGTTGTAAGCGTTGTAGACGGCCTAAAGGCGGCTGGGGGATACCTCAGTAAGGGTGCAAAACTGCGCCCCGCATTCGGGGAATGCGCCGAAAGGGTACTTGGAAGGCGTGGTAGGCGGTTGTGGGCATGGGGAGGTGTCCCAAATCTTCCACTCTGTTTTTATAACTTTCCGTTTCTGCAGGTCAGAGGGCTGCGAAAATCTGCCGCAAACCTGCTACTCGCCGAAAGTGGAAGATTTGGGACATTTGCCCTTGGACTGGGTGCGCTGCCGCCTGCAGTTGGCTTGTGGTTGACCTGGAGTCTGCCCGAAAAGCGCGCTGGGAAGTCAGGGCGCGCCCGGGAAGGTAAGGCCTGCCCGGGGGCAAGATCCAGCCCGGGGAGCCAAGGTCCACCCGGAAGCTTTGGCAACACACGTCACAACTGTCACAACCCACCTGGGCTTTTGGCTACTGTAGGATGTATATTTCGAGAACTGTCTGCGTTGTGGGAAGCATCCCGTGGGTGACGTCCGCCCAGCAGGTGTGCTGCCCAAACATTGTCACAAACGCAACACAGCACGAACGCAAACCTCAAGACAGAGCAAAACGCAAGACAGCACGAACGCAAACGCAAGGTCCTACACACACTCAAAAGCCGGCGGAAGGTCAACCAGTGGCGAAAATCCTGTTTAACCTCGGACGATGGTCCTACCTGCACAAGAAGCGGGTGATCGCCGCCTGGTTGCTACTGTTCGTCGGCATCGCGGCAGCAGCGCTGGGATTCCAAAAGGGTTTCAACGATATCTTTGAAATCAAAGATGTGCCCTCCACGCACGCCACGGAAATGCTCCAAGAGAAATTCCCGGGCACCAAAAACCCCGCCGAATCCACCGACGTCAACATCGTCTTCGGAGCCCCCGAGGGGAAGAAACTCGAAGACCCAGAGTTGATGGCGGCAATGGATGAGACGGTGGCGTCATTAAGAAATAACGTGCCCGACTTCAAAGAGGGCATGCAGTTCGGCAACCCCGTAGAGCTCAACGACAAGCTGGGCAAAATGCTCGTCGACCAGATGACGAAGCAGGGCATGCCCGAAGCCACCGCGAAATCCGACGCGGAGAACCTGCGGATGTACTCCGCCGACGGACGCTACGGCACCATGAGCTTCAGCTACGACGTGCCGCTGCCCGCCGACGTGACCGACGAGGATCGGCAGGCGGTGTACGACGCGATCCAGATCTCGCGCGACGCCGGCATGGACGTGGAGGTCGGCGGCCCCGGCTTCGGCGACCCCATCGCCGTCGAGCCGATCTCGGAGATCGCGGGCGTGGTGGTCGCGCTGATCATCCTGTTCTTCACGTTCGGTTCGCTGCTGGCGGCTGGGTTGCCGCTGGCTACCGCGATCGTGGGCGTGGGCATTGGCGCGCTGGTGACGGTGGGTGCGACGGCGGTGCTGCCGCTGAACTCCATCACGCCGACGCTGGGCCTGATGATCGGCCTGGCCGTCGGCATCGACTACGCGCTGTTCATTATGTCGCGCTACCGCGACGAGCTGCGGCAGGGGCGGTCGCGCCCGGATGCGATTGGCCTGGCCGCGGGAACTGCGGGTTCGGCGGTGGTGTTCGCGGGCCTGACGGTGACGATCGCGCTGGTCGGCCTGCGCCTGGCGGACATTCCGTTCCTGTCGTACATGGGTTACTTCGCGGCGGTCAGTGTGATGGTCGCGGTGGCTGTGGCACTGACGTTTTTGCCCGCGCTGCTGGGGGCGTGTGGCTCGCGGGTCTTTCGTAAGGACGCCACGTTTGGCGCTCAGTACGCCTCCGCCCTCGTGGGGGAGGATGCGGCGCACGGGTATTTCACGGGTGGTCCGGCGGGGCGCGGGCGTGCGGTTCGCGTTGGCAGGGATGACGTGGCTGGCGGGGCTGGCGCTGAGGCTGGCGACGGGGCTGGCGTGGTTGACGCTGGCGAGGATGAAAGTGTCGGCGCTGAAGCTGCGGCCGGCGCGAGCGCTGCGCGCGCGGTAGCGCGCGGGGAGCATCAGCGCGCGGGCGACGGCCAGCACAAGCAAGGCCTGGCGAGCCGCTGGATCAGGCTGGTGTACAGCTTCCCGGGAATTTCCATTGCGGTGGTGATGCTGGTGCTGGCCGCGCTGACTCTCCCGGCGCTGAACCTGCAGCTTTCGCTGCCGAATGACAAGACGTCAAACGTGGACTCCACACAGCGGAAGTCCGCCGAGATGCTCGAGGCGGGCTTCGGCCCAGGCCGCAATGCTCCGTTCCTGGTGGTCGTCAACGGCGAGAACGCAAGCCCGGATTCGCCGGCGCTCGCCACCTATATCCAGGGTCAGGCGGACGCGCGGGGCGCGGGAGACTCCCGGGCAGCTGAAGCTGAGGGCGGAGATGCCCCGGACGCGCCGGGTGCGGCGCCCGGCCAGGGCGCAGAAGGCGCAGAGGCGGGCCAGGGCGCTGGCGACAAGACCAAGGCCGCGGCGCAGGCGTCATTTATCTACGCGATGGAGAACCTCGGCAGCAACATTCATGTGAAGCACGCGCAGCTCATCGGCCAGAGCGAGGATGGGCTCGCCGCGCAGCTGCTGATCACGCCCGTCGGCGGCCCGACCGAGGAGAGCACCGCCACGCTCATCCACGCGCTGCGCGGGCAGCAGAACGTGATCGAACAGGAAACCGGCGTGGACATGGGCATCACTGGGCTGATCCCCATCCAGCAGGACGTCACCGACCAACTGTCGAACGCTATGCCGATATACCTCCTGCTGGTCGTCGGGTTGGCGCTCGTGCTGCTGCTGATGATCTTCCGTAGCATCACTGTGCCGATCATGGCGGCACTCGGATTCCTGCTCTCCGTCGGCGGTGCCTTCGGACTGACCGTGCTGGTCTGGCAGGAAGGCTGGGCCGGGCTCTGGAGCTCGCCGGGGCCGCTGATCAGCTTCATGCCGATCTTCCTCATCGGCGTGACCTTCGGGCTCGCGATGGATTACCAAATGTTCATCGTGTCGCGCATGCGAGAACGCTTCAAGCACGAATCCTTCGAGGCCGCGAAGACATCCACGTACACGCCCGTCGAAGACTCCGTGGTGTTCGGCTTTGGCATGGGTGCGAAGGTCGTGACCGTGGCAGCGCTGATCATGATCGGCGTGTTCGCCAGCTTCATCTTCCAGCCGCTGCCGTTCGTGCAGATCTTCGGCTTCGCGCTGGGCGCCGCCGTGCTGTTCGACGCCTTCCTCGTGCGCATGACCTTCATCCCCGCCATGATGGTTCTGCTCGGCAAGGCCACCTGGTACATGCCCAAGTGGCTGGACCGCATACTACCGACCTTCGATGTTGAAGGCTCGCAGCTGGAGCGCGACTTCCGCTCCGGCGAGATCCAGCGCTTCGACGACGACGGGCGCGCGCTGGAGCCGGCGGAAGCGCGCTAACCCAGCCGCTCCCGCCAGGTCGGGCCGTAGTAGCGCCCCATGAACTCCTCCCGGAACTCATAGAAACGCCCCTGCTCCATGGACTCGCGAATCCGGTCCACCAACCCCACCATGAAATGCAGATTGTGCAGGGTACACAACGTCCCGGCCAGATACTCCTTCGCCTTCAACAAGTGGTGAATATAAGCGCGCGAATAATTCTCCGAGACATAACCGCCTACTGCGGCGTCAATAGGAGAAAAATCTTTCTTAAACCGCGCACCCATAAGATTCAACCGACCTTCCAGCGTGTACACGCCACCGCGGCGGCCCAGGCGAGTCGGCGCGACGCAATCGAACGTATCCGCGCCGGCCTCGATCGCCGTGAACAGGTCATCCGGCTCCGAAATGCCGAGTAGGTGGCGGGGCTTATCCTCCGGCAGCTCCTCGGCAACCCAGCGGACGATCGTGCCGAGGTTCTCCTTCTCCAGCGCGCCGCCGATGCCGAAGCCGCCGAAACCGCGGTTGCCCTGCGCCTCCGCCTCCTCGGATAGCTGCACCAGCCCGCGGGCGGCCTGCCTGCGCAGATCCTCGTACTGCGCGCCCTGCACCACGCCCCACAGAGACTGCAGCGGGCGGTGCGTGCGCAAGTCCGTGAGCCGCTGGTGCTCCGCCAGGCAACGGCGAGCCCAGCGATGCGTGCGCGCGACGGATTGCTCCTGGTAGGGGCGGGTATTCGCCAGCGTGGTGAGCTCGTCGAACGCAAACATAATGTCCGCGCCCAGCTGGTGTTGGATCTGCATCGACACCTCCGGCGTGAAGCGGTGCTTGCTGCCGTCGATAACACTGCGGAAATCCACGCCGTCCTCGTCGACCACGGCCATGCGCTTCTTCTGCTGCTGGATGATGTCCGCCTCGCTGCGGCTTTTCGTGTCCATGGCCAGGACTTTCTTGTAGCCCACGCCGAGGCTCATGACCTGGAAGCCGCCGGAGTCCGTGTACGTCGGCCCGTGCCAGTTCTCGAAGGCTGCGAGTCCGCCGCCCTCGTCCACGATGTCCGGGCCCGGCTGAAGGTACAGGTGGTACGCGTTGGAAAGCATCGCCTGCGCGCCCGTCGACCGCACCTGCTCGGGCGTGAGGGTCTTGACCGTTGCTTTCGTCGCCACCGGGATGAACGCTGGGGTGTGGATGTTCCCATGCGGAGTCTTTATGACGCCCGTACGCCCCAGCCCGCCCGCGCTTCCGTTCGCTTGCCCGCTTGCCTTCCTACTCGCCTGCCCGGCCCCCTGCTTGCCTGCTGTTTCGTCCAGGCGGGAGGTTACCTCGAAGGATAGGTCTGCGGCGCCCGCGCTGGTGTTTCCCTGATTGTCGGCCATGGCGCCCTATTTTATCCTCCGCTTCCGCCGGCGCCCCTTTCACGCGGCCGGTTTCCCCTCCCACACCGCCGATTCCTTCTCCCACGGCGCCGATTCCCTCCCTCGCATTGCCGAGTCTCCCTCCCGCTCAGCTGACTCCCCACACCCATTCCTCCCCATTCCCATGCCCAGGTTCCCACACTGTCACATGAGCCCCACTGGCCCCACCCTCTATTCAGGCCCGCTAGCCAAACGCTTCCCTTCCTCAGCTGATGCCACATCAGCCCCACTGGCCTCAAAGCTGCCGTGCGCCAGGGTGGTCTAAAACGCAAATGTCCCAAATCTTCCACTTTCGGCAGATAGCAAGTCTGAAGTAAAAATTTATACCCTTTTTGACCTGCGCAAATAGAAAGTTATAAAAACAGAGTGGAAGATTTGGGACATTTGGCTGCCTTGGTGTCGGAAATCTTGCAATACGGTGCTAGCGCGTCAGGCTGATCGGCGCATCCTGAACCCTCTCGGCGCGAAGAAAATCGCTTAAATGGGCTTAGAATCGCCCTGCCGGATTTGGCGTCTTCCATGCCGACTCGATGTATGCCTTACCGGCGAATTTACTCCTGCGCCGACGCTATTCTTCCCCCTTAGGAAAGCAATTACCTCCTGCCAGGAGCTGCTATTCCCACGCCGGAACACCTCCCCGGTAGTTGGTGGCGGGGAACTCGAGGCCTTGCTGCGTCATTTGCTTATGAATCCTGCAGATGTCCGCCACAGCACTCCCATCGCGGAAGTTATCGCGATCCACTCGGTAAATGCGCAGGCCCAGGTTCTGCAGTTTCCGCTCGCGTTCGCGCTCGCTGAGGATCTGCCGCGCGGCGAAAACCTCTTCGTTGATCACGCTGCCCGTGCCCAGCGTGAAGCTGGCGCCAGCCTTGGCCATGCCGGGCTGGTATTTCCCCTGACCGTCATACTCGATCACCAACCCGCAGGGATAGAAAAAGTCCACGCGACCTGCGAAGTAACCCTCGTAGTGCAGCTCCACTTGCTGCAGGGGTGCAGGCAGTCCGGCTTCCCACAGTTTCACTTTCAGCTCGGATTCTCGTGGGCTCTCGGATGCGCCGTTGATCAGTCGAAGAGCTTTCGTGACCTCGCTGAAACCTCGTAGGTTCAGCGCTGATTGAAGGTATTCACGAACTTCTGCAATAAATACTTCTGCTGCATCGCTGCCGTACTTCGTCTGAACAATCGACTCTGCTACCACGACTGCATCCGCCACGCTATGCCACCGGGCTAGGTCGATTATTGAGTCGTGGATGCCGGTTAGGCGAATTTCGCGCGGACCGTTGGCGGTGGTGATCAGTATTTCTTCCGTTCTCCGCCACGAGCCAGCGTGCAGTGGTCGGATGATTCGATTGTCGGAAACCTTGCGAGTTCCCGTCGGCGGGTAGTACCCGATCTCCGCGTTCGGGTCCGCCCGCCCCGCGATCGGCAACCCGTGCAGCAGCGCCGCGGAGCGACCGCACAGCACACCGTTTGTGCAGCTCAGGCCGTGTGCGATCGCATGGAGGCGCACCTTTTCGTCTCGCGGCAGCGCATCCCAGTGCACCCGCTCGGCGTAGATCCCCGGCGCAATCTTGTAGTGACGCCGCCCGCGCGCCAGCCCTCGCCGCGCACCGCTCGGAAGCTCTTTCGCCTCGATGAGCAGCGTTGTTGTTGTCTTTTCTTTGTGACGCCCCCACGCCAACGAATTCACATTTCCCCCATACGTTGAGCTTTCCCCTTGGCTTCAAAGTATTGCAGAAAAGTAGTGCAGATCCAGGGGTAGCCTTGCCAGGGATACCGGAAGTAGGAGGCGACGGCATGGTGCGAGCAGCGGAGCAGATGGAGGCCGCGGGCGGGGATAAGTCTGCAGCGGAGCAGGCGGGGGAGCCGGGCGGGGAGCGGCGCGGGGCGGGGCGGTACGCGCCCAGTCCCTCGGGGGATCTGCACCTCGGGAACTTCCGGACCGCCGTGCTGGCATGGCTGTTCGCCAAGCACGAAGGGCGCGAGTTCCGGATGCGGATCGACGACATTGATGCTCAGCGCTCGTCGGAAGAAAGTGCAAAACAGCAACTACTGGATCTTGCCACTATGGGGATTGGGTACGAGGGGAGGTTGTGGCGTCAACAAGAGTGCTGGTCAGAGTACGAAAAAGCGCTACAGGCCCTGCGAGAGAAGGGACTTGTGTACGAGTGCTACTGCTCGCGGAAGGACATCGCCGAGGCGGTCCGCGCGCCGCACGCCGTGCCGGGCGCGTACCCGGGAACGTGCCGCGACCTGGGAGAATCGGAGCGAGAGGCCAAGCGCGCGGAATTGGCGGCGCGGGGGCGAGTGCCGGCGTTGCGGCTGCGCGCGGGCGTGGACGAGTGGGAAGTGCGCGAGCGATTCGCCGTGGGAGCGGATGGAACGGGAGCGGACGGCGGAGGCGCGAGCGATGGAAGCGCTGGCGGGGTGTACCGCGGGGCGGTGGACGACATGGTGCTGCGGCGCGGCGGGAACGCGCCGAAGGCTGCGGGGGTGCCGAGCGGCAGAGCTGCGGGAGCGCCGAGCGGCGGAGATGCGGGAGCGCGGGGCGGCGGAGTTGTAGAAGCGGGCGGAGGCGCGGGGGCGCCGGGCGGCGGAGATGCCGGAGCGCCGGGCGAGCCGGTGAACAGGGACTACGCCTACAACCTGGCCGTGGTCGTCGACGATGCGCTGGCCGGGGTGGGGCAGGTTGTGCGCGGGGACGACCTGCTGAGTTCCGCTCCGAGGCAGGCGTATCTGGCTCACCTGCTGGGGTTGCCGACGGTGGAGTATGTGCACGTTCCGCTGGTGCTGGGGCCCGACGGGAAGCGCCTGGCGAAGCGGGACGGGGCCGTCACGCTGCGGGACTTCTCCGGCGGGGCGGAGGGGATGCTGCGGTGGATCGCGGAATCACTCGGCGAGGCAGTGGACATCTCGGCTGCAGAGGCGATGGCAGTGGAGGCCGGCGTAGCTGATGCGAATGCAGTGGGTGCGAGCTCGGTAGAGATGGCTGGCGAGCCTGAGGCGGCGGAGGCCGCCGGCGCAGGAGGCGCGGAGGCAGCCGGAGGTATCACGCCCGCCGCACTGCTGCCAACCTTCCGGCCCGAACTACTTCCTCGCGGGCCCGTCACCTGGCGCCCGGAGGACACTCCCGCAGACTAGCTCCTCTAGCGCACCGCGCGCGGGCGGAACTTCGGTGGGAGCTTCTTTTGCGCGGCCTTCCGCGCGATCTCGGCATTCTTGCTCACCAGCAGGCGCGCCTGGCGCAGGCGCTCGCGGGCGAAAGTCCGCCGCTCGCCGGACTCCCACGTCTCATCCACCAGCTTCTTCGCCAATGCCACCGAATCCGGCGAGCGTTCAATGATCTGCCGTGCCAGCTCCTCCGCCGCAGCCAGCGGATCCTCCACAGCCTTGGCCAGGCCTAGCCCCGCGGCACGCTCCCCGGAGAAGATCTCCCCGGTCATGGCCAGCCGCTTCACCTCGTCAATCGGCAGCAACTGTTTCAAGGACATGATCCCCGACATGTCCGGCACCAGGCCCCATTTCGCTTCCAATACTGACCAGTGGGCGTCATTGCTCGTAAACCTAAAGTCCGCACCACAAGCGATCTGCACGCCACCGCCAAAGCAGTAGCCTTCCACCGCGGCAATCACCGGGAAGGGGAGGCGACGCCACGCCCACGGCGCCTCTTGGAATGTGTTTGTGCCGCGCAGGGGACGCGGGATGAAATGCGAAAGCATGCGCGGCGGGCTTTTCAGCGTATCTGCGAAGTCGAGGCCGGCGGAGAAATTGCCCTCCGCGCCGGAGAGGATGACCACGCGGACGGAGCGGTCGCGGCGGAGCGTGTGCGCCGTGGAGATCAGCTGCTGGAGCAGGTCGATCGTCAACGAGTTCAGCTTGCGGGGGCGGTTCAGGCGGACGTGGACGAGGCCGGGGATGGATTCGGAGTATTCCGTGGTGACGAGCTGGTCGGTGCCGGGGGCGGTGGGAGCGGAGGGGGTGGTAGGAGAGCCGGGGGAGCTGGTATCAGTCATGCCTCTCAACCTAAGGCACGGCGGACAGCGCGGGGGTGAGATTGGGGAAAAGCAAAACCGGCGCCGGGATCTTTTCAGATCACCGAGCGCCGGTTGCTCACTATGTGAGATTTGGCGGAGGATGTGGGATTTGAACCCACGAGGGATGTGACTCCCGCACGCGTTCCAGGCGTGTGACATAGGCCGCTAGTCGAATCCTCCATGTCGAACGGTAAAACACACGGAAAAGCCGTGGCTTCGACGTACTCATGAAAGGGTACACAACGCTGCCTTTAGATTCCAAATCCGGTGCTAGGGGTTGGAAAGTGGGCGTCGATAAATAAGAAGCAACGAGCCTTTGGAACAACGAGCGCGCGTGGGCTAGTATGGGCAACGGATTCCGCGCGGCGTGTATCTTGTGAACTCCCCCAGGGCAGGAATGCAGCAAGGGTCAACGAGCTCTGACGGGTGCGCGGGGTCCCCTTTTTTATGCCCAAACGCGCGGGGCGGGGCGG
>NZ_JASBOI010000025.1:0-16176 GCF_039907245.1 Corynebacterium sp. c24Ua_83
CATCAATCCTGACGGACTAGCAGCAACAACAAACAGTCTCGAAGGCGGCATCAACGCCCCAATAAAAGAACTAGCCCGCAGACACCGCGGATTATCACTACCGCATCAACGCACAGTGATGGATTGGTGGCTGTACCTACATACAGAAGTCCTTGACGATCCGGTCAAGATTGCCAGAGACCAGCGATGGGGTCAAGACGCACTTTCCACAGCAACAAACTTGATCACCCACGACACCACAGCCACTACCAATGACATCGGTGCACCAGCAGAATACGACACCACCATCGACACCAGCTACCAACACAACCTCGGCATCCAAAAAGGCTGGGTCAAATAACCACGACACACCCGGGAAAGACACACTTTTTGTCCTTTAACCCAAATTTTGTACCCCGTACGGGATTTGAACCCGTGTTACCGGCGTGAGAGGCCGGCGTCCTAGGCCGCTAGACGAACGGGGCGCGTGCGCCGCAGGTCGGCGCGCGTGCTTTCTGTAAGCAGCAGAGAGAACTCTACACAACGCAGCGCCAATCCACCTAATCCCTGCTCGTACCTGCTAGTTTGTGGTTGATGCACTCTTCAACCAAGCCTTCGAACTCCCCTGCCCGTGCGCTCGGCGATGCCCCACGCGCAATTGCGGAGGGCGCAGAGGGTACTGGGGCCACGAGTGGCGTCATTAAGAAGGTGCGGGACAACAAGCACACCCCGCGGCGCATCGTCGGCCCCGATGGTGGCACGGGCATCATGGCGCTCAGTCGCGACGAATACCGCACACGGGTAACGCGCAAAAACTGGCTGGTCGCGCCTCGTGCGTGGCCGCTGATCCTCAAGCGCTTGTACTACGAGTACTTCTTCCGCGCGATGATGGATCGGGGCGCCGTATTGAGCTTCTTTACCCTGCTCACTGCTATTCCAACCCTCACTGCGTTCTACTCCATCACCACCCTGGTGCTGGACCAAAACCGCAGTCAGGTCACCGACATCACGGATGAATTCATCGAGGAGAACATCCCCGAGACTTTTGCCGACAATGCGCGCACCATCGTGGACGTGATCATCGGCTCCACCCAACAATCCGTCATCACGCTGACGGTGAGTGTGATCATCGCACTGTTTTCGTCTTCTGCCTACATCCGCGCGTTCTCCCGCAGCGCCAACGGCCTGTACGGGCGGCTTGAGGGTCGCAGCATTGTGCGCACGTGGCTGGTCATGTGGGGGCTGACGTTCCTACTAGTCGTGGGGCTCGTGCTCGTTGCTGTGGCCTTTTTCTTCCGTGGTGACCTATTGACGCCCCTTTTCGACCGCTTCGCCGAACCACTACACCTGCAGTGGTTGGAGCGCTTCATTATCCAGGACTTCCTGCCGGTGTGGGGTTATCTGCGGTGGCCGGTGATTGCGGTGCTGTCGACCTTCCTGATCGCCGCGCTGTATCACGTGGCACCGAACATTTCTTACGGGCAGTTTCGGTGGCTGACAGTCGGCTCGATATTTGCCTTCGCCGGAATAATCCTGGTGGCGCTGGCGGTGAAGCTGTACCTGAACAACTTCCTGCATCTCGGCATGTACGGTGCGCTCGGTGGTCTGATTGTCGGTTTTGTGGGACTGGTAGCAGCCAACACGCTGCTGTTGATAGGGCTGAAACTGGATGCGGAAATTACCCGCGCACGGGAGCTGCAGGCTGGCTTGGATTCCAGCGTATTTATCCAGGTGCCGCCGACATCGGACGACGCGGTGGATGGGTTCAATAGATTGAAAGATTCGCTGGCGGAGGATGCGCGGAAGTTCCTAGAACACTAACCGCCGCCCCTCGCCCGACCAGCGAGTTCCCGGCCGGCACCATAGAATCAGTACCTATGAGCCACGAACTGAACTCCACCACCGTTGGCGGCCACGTCCGCGCCGCCGCCGGCACCAGCCCCGAGCACGCTTCCACCCGTAAGTTCTGGACGGGACTGTCCCGCAACATCCAGGAGCGCATCGCCGACGATTGGGAGCGCACCCGCCAGACCTATAACGCCACCCGCCAGCAGCACTACTTTTCCGCGGAGTTCCTCATGGGCCGCGCGCTGCTGAATAACCTCACCAACC
Source organism: Corynebacterium sp. c24Ua_83 (assembly GCF_039907245.1). NCBI lineage: Bacteria > Bacillati > Actinomycetota > Actinomycetes > Mycobacteriales > Corynebacteriaceae > Corynebacterium > Corynebacterium sp. c24Ua_83. The sequence continues at coordinate 2,092 of NZ_JASBOI010000025.1, forward strand.
TCGGCCTGGTGGAAGAAGCCCAGGCCACCGCCCGCGAGCTCGGCCACGAGCTCACCGACGTACTGGAAGTAGAAAACGATGCCGCCCTGGGCAACGGTGGCCTAGGCCGCCTGGCCGCCTGCTTCCTGGATTCCGCCGTCACCCAGGATTACCCCGTCACCGGCTACGGCATCCTCTACCGCTATGGGCTGTTCCGCCAGTCCTTCGACAATGGCTTCCAGGTGGAGCGTCCGGACCCGTGGCGCGAAGAGGAATACCCCTTCACCATCCGCCGCGCCTCCGACCAGCTGGTCGTGCACTTCGACGACATGAAGGTCCGCGCCATCCCCTACGACATGCCCATCACCGGCTACGGCACCCACAACGTGGGCACCTTGCGCCTGTGGAAGGCCGAGCCGTGGGAGGAGTTCGACTACGACGCTTTCAACTCCCAGCGCTTCACCGATGCCATCATCGAGCGCGAACGCGTCAGCGACATCTCCCGTGTGCTCTACCCGAATGACACAACCTACGAGGGCAAAAAGCTGCGCGTGCGCCAGCAGTACTTCTTCACCTCCGCCTCCCTGCAGGCGATGCTCCGCAGCCATCTGGCCCACCACGGGCACCTGAATAACTTCGCGGAATACCACTCCGTGCAGCTGAACGATACCCACCCGGTGCTGGCCATCCCGGAGCTCATGCGCCTGCTGATGGACGAGCACGGCATGGGCTGGGAGGAAGCCTGGGAGATCGTCTCCAACACCTTCGCCTACACCAACCACACCGTCCTCACCGAAGCCCTGGAGCAGTGGGACCAGCAGATCTTCCAGCAGCTGTTCTGGCGAGTCTGGGAAATCATCGCCGAGATCGACCGTCGCTTCCGCATCGAACGCTCAGCGGAGGGCATCGATGGCGTCACCATCCAAAGAATGGCCCCGATCCAACACGGTGTGGTGCACATGGCGTGGATCGCCTGCTACGCCGCGTACTCCATCAATGGCGTGGCCGCGCTGCACACGGAGATCATCAAGCGCGAAACCCTCGCCGATTGGCACGCGCTGTGGCCGGAGAAGTTCAACAACAAGACCAACGGTGTTACGCCGCGCCGCTGGCTGCGGATGATTAACCCTCGCCTGTCTGCGCTGCTTACTCGTCTTTCGGGTGGTGACGCCTGGGTCACCGACCTCGACAACCTCAAGGAACTGCGCAGCTACGCCTCCGATGAGAGCGTCATGCAGGAGCTCCGCGAGATCAAGGCTGCCAACAAGCGCGACTTTGCCGAATGGATCGCCGAGCGCCAGGGTGTGGTCATCGACCCGGATTCCATCTTCGACGTGCAGATCAAGCGCCTGCACGAGTACAAGCGCCAGCTGCTGAATGCCCTGTACGTGCTGGACCTGTACTTCCGCATCAAGGAGGACCACCAGCGCGACCTGCCGCCGCGCACCGTCATCTTCGGCGCGAAGGCCGCGCCGGGCTACACGCGGGCGAAGGCCATCATCAAGCTGATTAACGCGATTGCGGATCTGGTGAACAACGATCCGGTGGTCTCCCCGCTGCTGAAGGTCGTGTTCGTAGAGAACTACAACGTCTCCCCCGCCGAGCACATCCTGCCGGCCTCCGATGTCTCGGAGCAGATCTCTACCGCGGGCAAGGAGGCATCCGGTACCTCCAACATGAAGTTCATGATGAACGGCGCGCTGACGCTGGGCACCATGGACGGCGCGAACGTGGAGATCGTGGATTCCGTCGGCGAGGAGAACGCCTATATCTTCGGCGCCCGCGAGGAGGAGCTGCCGGAGCTGCGCGCGGACTACAAGCCCTACGAGCTGTACGAATCCGTGCCCGGCCTGAAGCGCGCCCTGGACGCGCTGGATAACGGCACCCTGCACGACGAATTCACGGGCTGGTTCTACGACCTGAAGCAGTCCTTGATTCACGGCTACGGCGAGGGTGCCTCCGACACCTACTACCTACTGGGAGACTTCGCGGACTACCGCGAGGTGCGCGATCGCATGGCCGCCGACTACGCCGCCGACCCGCTGGGCTGGGCGCAGAAGGCGTGGGTGAACGTCTGCGAATCCGGGCGCTTCTCCTCCGACCGCACGATCCGCGACTACGCCACGGAAGTGTGGAAGCTGCAGCCCGCGCCGATTGACGAGTAATTCCCGCCCTGCACCGGCGCAGGTCGGGGCGTCAATAAAGGGTGTAAAAGAGGGGCGTTAAGAAACCGTAAAGAGTCATTAGCACGGGGCACCACCGGTGTTGTTATATCTACATGCTTTATGACTTTTTAATGGTTGCAGTAACCTGCGCGCTGTTCGGCGCAATGGGAGCCGCCTTGAAGGCGGTGGACAAGCTATGAGCTGGGAACTGATCGTCGGTGGGATCCTGGGGATCCTGGCCATCATCTACCTTTTGGTTGCCCTGTTGAACCCGGAGAAGTTCTCATGAGCGGGGCCATCACAGGGTGGATCCCTGTCATCATGGTCATCATTGCCCTAGCAGCCTTCTACGTACCGCTGGGCAACTACATGGCCGCTACGTTCACATCCAAGAAGCACAATGCTTTTGAACGTGGCTTCTACCGCCTGATTGGTGTGAATCCTGACGGCCAGCAAAAGTGGACCCGCTACTGCGCGAGCCTGCTGGCCTTTTCCGCCATCAGTGTCGTGTTCGTTTACCTGCTGCAGCGCTTGCAGCAGTGGCTGCCCCTGAACCACGGCAAGGAGCCCGTGCACTGGGACCAGGCGTGGAACACCGCCGTATCCTTCACGACTAACACCAACTGGCAGTCCTACTCCGGTGAGACGGCCATGACCATCCTCACCCAGATGGCGGGCCTTGCGGTACAGAACTTCGTGTCCGCCGCCGTGGGCATCACCGTGGCCATCGCGCTGATCCGTGGCCTGGCCAACCGCATGGGCAACGGCCAGATCGGCAACTTCTGGGTCGACCTGACCCGCGCGGTCTTCCGCATCCTGCTGCCGATGGCAATCATCGGTGCGATCCTGCTGATTTCCCAGGGTGCGATCCAGAACTTCCACGCTCCGACCACTGTGGAGACGATCACGGGTGGCCAGCAAACCATTCCGGGCGGTGCAGTGGCCTCGCAGGAAGTCATCAAGGAGCTGGGCACCAACGGCGGTGGCTACTTCAACGCCAACTCCGCCCACCCGTTTGAGAACCCGAACGCGTGGACCAACATGCTGGAGATCTTCCTCATCCTGGTGATTCCGGTCAGCCTGACGCGTACCTTCGGCAAGATGGTGAACGACACCCGCCAGGGTTGGGCTGTGCTGGCCGCCATGGCCGTGCTGTACTTCTCTTCCCTGGCAGTCGTGATGTCCAGCGAAACCTCCCTGGCTGCGTTCCAGGGCGGTGGCATGGAGGGCAAGGAGTACCGCCTGGGTGTGCTTCCTTCCTCCTTCTTCGCCGTCACCACGACGATGACGTCGACGGGTGCGGTGGACTCTTTCCACTCCAGCTACCACCCGTTGGCAGGCGGCATGCTGATTCTGGACATGATGCTGGGTGAGATCTCCCCTGGTGGCGTGGGCACTGGCCTGTACGGCATGCTCATGATCGCCCTGCTCAGCGTGTTCGTCGCGGGGCTGATGGTCGGCCGCACCCCGGAGTACCTCGGCAAGCGCATCGGCGTTTCCGAAATCACGAAGGTCAGCCTGTACATCCTGGTCATGCCGACGTTGGTGCTGGCGGGCGTGGGTATTTCCACCATGCTGTCTTCTACCCGCGACTCGGTTTCTGCCGACGGTCCGCACGGCTTCAGCGACATTGTTTACGCCTACACCTCGGCCTCTAACAACAACGGTTCCGCGTTCGCCGGCTTCGGTGCAGACACCCCGTGGTTCAACATCACCCTGGGTCTGTGCATGTTGCTGGGTCGCTTCCTACCAATCATCTTCGCGCTGGCACTAGCCGGAAGCTTCGCTAAGCAAAAGCCGGCTGCCGAAACCGCCGGCACTCTACCCACCCACCGCCCGCAATTCGTGGGAGTGATGGTCGGTATCGCCATCATCGTTGGCGCCCTGACCTTCCTGCCCACCCTGGTCCTCGGCCCATTGACGGAGGCTCTGTCATGACAACCCTAAATGCTCCTTCGCGCACTGAAGCGGAGCGTGCGACGGCTCCGGCCAAGCACGATAAGAAGAAAAACGAGGGCGCTTTTTCCGCAGCCCAGTTGAAGCAGGCCCTGCCGCTGGCGCTAAAGAAGATGGATCCGCGCCTGCTGTACAAAACGCCAGTGATGTTCCTGGTGGAGGTCGGCGCGCTGTTCACCTTTGTTTTGGCGATCGCGCATCCTTCCCTTTTCACCTGGTCCATCACAGTATGGCTGTGGCTGACCGTTCTGTTCGCCACTCTGGCCGAATCTGTTGCCGAGGGGCGCGGTAAGGCGCAGGCGGACGCCCTGCGTGCCACCCGCACCCAGTCGAATGCTCTAAAGTTCACCGGCTCCGACGTGAACGATCCCCACCTGGCACCGGCGCTGGAGAACTCCGGTGCAGGCATGCGAGAGGTTACCGAGGAGGTCTCCAGCGAGTCCCTTCTGCCGGGAGACATCGTGCTGGTCAGCGCCGGTAACGTGATTCCCGCCGACGGCGACGTCATCATGGGCGCCGCCAGTGTGGACGAATCCGCCGTGACCGGCGAATCCGCGCCCGTCATCCGCGAATCTGGCGGTGACCGCTCCGCCGTCACGGGTGGTACCCGTGTGCTCTCCGATGCGATTGCTATCCGTGTAACCAGCAAGCCGGGCGAGTCCTTTATGGACCGCATGATCGGCCTGGTCGAGGGTGCGGAGCGTAAGAAGACCCCAAACGAGTTGGCCTTGGGCACCCTGCTGATCGTGCTAACGATCATTTTCATGATCGTAGTGCTGGCTCTGGCTCCGATGGCTGCGTTCAACGGCGCCGAGCAGTCCCCCGTGGTACTGGTCGCCCTGCTTGTCTGTCTGATCCCCACCACCATCGGCGCACTTCTGTCCGCCATTGGCATCGCGGGCATGGACCGCTTGGTGCAGCACAATGTGCTGGCCATGTCCGGCCGCGCCGTCGAGGCCGCGGGCGACGTTGCCACCCTGCTGCTGGATAAGACGGGAACCATCACCATCGGTGACCGCCAGGCCAGCGAGTTCGTCGCCATGAAGGGCATCAGCCAGGAAGAGCTCGTCTACGCCTGCCAGCTGTCTTCCCTCGCCGACGAGACCCCGGAAGGCCGCTCCATCGTCCAGCTCGCAGAGAAGCAGTCCGGCGTCGCCATCCCCGAAGAGACCTTCCGCGACGCGGAGTTCATCCCCTTTACCGCGCAGACTCGTATGAGTGGCATCCAGCTGCCCTTCGGCGCCGGAGAACACACGGAATGGTCCGCAAGCCACCAGGCAGCGAACCGCAAGATCGTCAAAGGCGCAGCCTCCGAGGTTGCCACGCTCGTGACGAACCTCGGCGGAGACGTCCCGCCGTCCATCACCGACGTGGTCAACGACATCTCCAACAGCGGTGGCACCGCACTGGTTGTGGCAGAAATCGCCCTAGACTCCCAGGGCGAGGACATTACAGGCCGAGTGTTGGGCGTCATCCATCTCAAAGACGTAGTAAAGCCGGGCATGACAGAGCGCTTCGAGCAGCTACGCACGATGGGCATCCGCACCGTCATGGTTACCGGCGATAACGCGCTGACAGCGAAGGCCATCGCTGCCGAGGCGGGCGTGGATGACGTCCTCGCGGAGGCAACCCCGGAGCAGAAACTGGAGCTGATCCGCAAGGAACAGGCCAAGGGTCGCCTCGTGGCCATGACCGGCGACGGCACCAACGACGCTCCCGCCCTGGCCCAGGCCGACGTGGGCGTAGCGATGAACACCGGAACCACCGCAGCCAAGGAGGCCGGCAACATGGTGGACCTGGATTCCGACCCGACCAAGCTCATCGACGTCGTGGCCATCGGCAAGCAGCTGTTGATCACCCGCGGTGCCCTGACCACCTTCAGTATCGCCAATGACATTGCGAAATACTTCGCCATCATTCCCGCGATGTTCGTGGTTGCCTTCCCAGGCCTGTCGGCGCTGAACATCATGCGCCTGCACTCCCCCGAGTCCGCGATCCTGTCTGCCGTGATCTTTAACGCGCTGGTCATTATCGCGCTGATCCCGCTGGCGCTGAAGGGCGTGAAGTACCGTGCGGGTTCTGCAGCCTCGCTGCTGTCACGCAACTTGACCATCTTTGGTTTGGGCGGCGTGATCGTACCGTTCATTGGCATCAAGATCATCGACCTGATTATCTCCGGAGTCTTCGGGCTCTAACCCTCTTGGGCTGGCAACCGCCGGCCCGCTTTGAAAGGAAACACAGAGAACAATGGCACGCGCAACATCTAGCAACGGCTTGCGTCTGGCCTCCACCACGGTGCGCATCTTCTTCCTGCTGACGTTGATCCTGGGAATTATCTACCCTGCGTTCATGGTCGGAGTGGGGCGAATCATGCCCGCCAAGGCGGACGGATCGATGATCACCAACGCCGAAGGCCAGGCCGCCGGTTCCTCCCTGATCGCCCAGGAAGTCACGAAACCGGGCTTCTTCTACCCTCGCCCTTCTGCTGCTGGGGATAATGGTTATGACGCCATGTCGTCTTCCGCCACCAACCTGTCCCCCTACAGCAAGGAGTACCAGGAGGCCATTGCCTCCAAGCGCGACGAGGTTGCCCAGCGCGAGGGTGTCTCCCCCGACGAGGTTCCGGTGGACGCCGTGACCTCCTCCGGTTCCGGCTTGGATCCGCACATCTCCACCGCCTACGCGAAGTTGCAGACTCCGCGTGTGGCGAAGGAGCGCAATCTGGACCAGCAGAAAGTGGAGCAGCTGGTATCGGAGGCCACCGAGGGCAACTACACAGGTAGCGCCGACGGTGCGCCGGTGAACGTGGTCAAGCTGAATAAGGCGCTCAGCGAGCTATAGCGCGCTAGGCCCCTTGGCGCGGGCACAAACACGTGCCCGCATTTTCCGGGCGCGGACAGCCTGGCGGTGTAAAACAGGCACTAGCGCTCGGACGCGTGGCGTCCAAAAAAATTTTCGGCGCACGATAAAAACAGGAGTAACGACAATGACTAAGCGTGGCACTTTGAAGGTGTACCTCGGCTTCGCCCCTGGTGTGGGCAAGACGTATGCCATGCTTAGCGAAGCTCACGACCTGTACGACCGCGGGCGGGACGTGCTGATCGGCATCGTGGAAGATCACGGCCGCGAGCGCACCCGAAAGCTCGCCGAGGGGCTGCCGACCCTACCGCGCAGATCGGTTCCCTACCGCGGTGGCCACTACGAGGAGCTGGATCTCGAGGCAGCGCTCGAAGCGCACCCGGAGATCGTCCTGGTTGACGAGTTGGCACACACCGTAGTGGGCGAGAACAACGCTGATAGCAGTCGCCCGGCCGAGGCGATCAAGCGCTGGCACGACGTGTACGCGCTGCTGGATGCTGGCATCGACGTCATCTCCACGATGAACATCCAGCATCTGGAATCCCTCAACGACGTGGTCTCGGCTGTCACCGGTACGCGCCAGCTAGAGACCGTGCCGGACCAGGTGCTTCGGGACGCCGACGAGATCGAGCTGGTGGACCTCTCCCCCGACGCTTTGCGGATCCGTTTGGCCCGCGGTGAGGTCTACCGCCAGCAACAGGCCGAAACCGCGCTGAACAACTACTTTCGCGTAGGCAACCTGACCGCCCTGCGCGAACTGAGTCTGTTGTGGCTGGCCGACAAGGTCGACGAGGGGCTGGCGAAATACCGCGAAGACAAAAAGATCAAGGAAAACTGGCCGACCCGGGAGCGCGTGGTGGTCGCCGTGCGCGGCGATGATGTCTCCGAAGCGCTGATCCGCCGCGGGGCTCGCATCACCCAGCGCGTGGCCGGGCGCGAGATGCTGGTGGTCTACGTCTCCGGCGCCGACGAAGCCTTGGGGGTTGATCTCCCCGAGCGACTGCGGCGCCTACAGGAACTCACCGAATCCCTCGACGGACAATGGCGCGTGATCGAAGGCGATGACATTGCCAACACCCTGCTAGAGTTCGCGCGGACCGTCAACGCCTCACAATTGGTGATCGGCCTGGGCACGCGCATGAGCCGGCTGTTTAGCTCCACTGCCCACAAGATCATCGACGGTTCCGGACGCATCGACGTGCACATCGTTTCTACATCTAGTGTCTCGTCCGACGACGATGCCACGAAGATGTCTAAGAGAGTGCTTCGGAAAGCTTCCCAGTTAATGGGGCTCACCCGGGATCGCGGGACGGGACTGGATACTTCGAAGCAGCTCAGCCCCACGCGCCGCTGGATCGGGTGGTTGCTGGCCGTGCCAGGCCCCATCCTCTTAACGCTCCTCGTGCTGCCGTTCTTCCGCGAAAGCGGGGCCTTGGGTTCCATCCTTTTGGGCTATTTGACGATCGCAGTTTTCGCAGCCCTGGCCGGTGGCTTCGGCCCGGCTATCGTGGCGGTGATCATCGGCTCGGTCATGGCCAACTGGTTCTTTACACACCCCTATCACACCCTCACGGTGACCGAGCCGGCGAACCTGGTGCAGATAGTCCTGTTCTTTGTCATTTCTGCAGCGGTGGCGGTGGTCGTGGATATTGCAGAGAGGCGCCGCGCTATTGCCAACCGGCGCCTCGGCCAGGCCGTTGTGCTCTCCGACTTAGCACGCGGTGCGCTGGACGAAGGCGACGACATCCGCAGTCTGCTTGCTCGCTTGCGGGAAACCTTCAACCTGGAGCGGGTAGACCTGCAGCAGTATTCGAAGGAACGCAAGAAGTGGGTCACGATGGCAACCACCGATCCGGGTGGTATCGGTGTGCCGTGGCCTAGCAAAAAGGCACCGTCGCATGTTGGTGCAGGTGATGGCATGCGCTTCGTCCTCGACGGGCGCGACCTGACCCCTGCCGAGGATGCGATGATCGAAGCTCACGGCGCCCGGATCACCGCGATTTACGACCGCGAGGAGATCGATGCAATGCGCCGGGCAACGGCCGCGCTGGAGGCCGGCAACCGTGTGGGCACCGCTCTGCTCACCGCGGTGTCCCACGACCTGCGCACTCCCCTGGCCGGTATCAAGGCCGCAGTCAGTGCGCTGAACATGGACGACATGGAGTTGGATGAAGAATCCCGATCGCTGCTGATGGAAACCATCGAATCCAGCACCGATCGGCTGGAGACCGTCATCGGCAACCTGCTGGACATGAGCCGCGTGAATTCCAACACCGTCGCCGTGCACCGCGCCAAGGTGCACTACAACACCGTGGTCGACGCAGTTCTGGCGGAGCTGCCCGAGGCAACACAGCACGTCGATTCTTTTATTGACGCCACCGTTCCGCCCGTCTTAGGCGATGCCGGTCTAGTGCAACGCATCATTGCGAACATTGTGGTTAATGCTCGCACCTACGCGCCGAATTCCCGGATCGAACTGCACGCCCAGCAGGTTGCAGCGGGTGCCGACGATCTGGCAGGTGCCGACGATCGGACTGGCGCAGAAACAGGCGCCGTGGAGCTTGCAATTGTCGACCACGGCCCAGGCTTCCCCTCGGAGCACCTTACGGACGTGTTCACCCCCTTCCAGCGCCTCGGCGATCAGTCGGCCAACCACAACGGGCTGGGTTTGGGCTTGGCTGTCGCCCGTGGCTTTGCCGAAGCCATGAACGGATGCCTCGAAGCCCGTAACACCCCAGGTGGAGGCGCCACACTGGTTCTTTCCCTTCCAACGGCAACGGGGGAACTTGAAGACGGTGAAGAACGTGGCGTCCAGAAGAAAGTACAAGGAGAAGCGCCATGAGCGGCGAAAAGATTTTGATGGTCGAAGACGACGTAGCGCTAGCTAACGCGGTGCTAGTAACCCTGCGGGCGCGCGGCTACAACGTGCAGGTGGCGACGACGGCGACGAAGGCGATTCAGGTGGCCTCGAAGTGGCACCCGCAGGCGGTACTGCTGGATCTGGGGCTGCCCGATCTGAGTGGCCTGGAAGTGCTGCGCGCGCTGCGGAATTGGACGGATATTCCGGTGCTGGTGGTTTCTGCACGCCACGACGAATCGGGCAAGATTAACGCACTGGATGAGGGCGCGGACGATTACGTGACCAAGCCATTTTCTGTCGGCGAGCTGCTGGCCCGGCTGCGGGCGGCGCGGCGAAGGACGCCCGGCGCGCCGATTCCGGAGGAGCCCGTGGTGGAGACCTCCGACGGACGCGTAGTGTTTGATCTACCGAACCAGCGGGTGACCGTCGACGGGCAGGACGTGCATCTGACCCCGCGGGAATGGGGCATTGCCGAGCACATGATCCGCCATCGCGGAACTCTGGTGACAAAGGTGGAGCTGCTGCAAGCGGTGTGGGGGCAGGCCTACAAGAAGGAGACGAACTACCTGCGGGTCTATATCTCTCAGCTGAGGTCGAAGCTGGAGGTTGATCCGAGTAACCCACAGTACTTCACGACCGAGACGGGCATCGGTTACCGCCTGGTGCTGTGACGTGGTGCCGCCAGCGCCGGCGAAGGGTCAACCAACACCGCGAATGAGTTCACCTGACGGCCATGTTGCCGTAAACCTGGCGCAAAAAAGAGGTGGAAACATGTGTCTGGTTTTATTCATAATTCGCACATAGATAGGCGCGGCTCTTCATGCAGCTCAACAACTTCAAAAACTCGGTCTCCCAGCGTGCACAGCGTGCTCGGCGCTCCCAGCGCAAGGTCACAGGGATTTCCCTGGCTCTAGCGGTGATTCCCTTCGCCGCAGTCCCCGCAGCGCACGCAACCGTAGGCTCCGAGACCGTGGTCGAATCCACCCTGGGATCTTCCAGTTTCGGCTCCTCGGCTGGGTCTTCTGCTGGGTCTACTGCCGGCTCATCCCTACCTGGTTCCAGCGCACCCGGTTCCAGCGGCCTTGCTGGCTCCTTGCAGCCGGGCAACCCAGGTAACCCAAGCACCCCGGACGCACAGTCCACGTTTGAGCGCACCGCCACCTACCCGGTGTACGAAAACCGTCCCGAGGGCGAGGACAAGTCCGCGGAGACCGTGGCGGAGATCTCCACGGTCTCCAAGGACGGCAAGACGCTAATCCACACGGATGCCCTGGCGCAGCGCATCGGCTTCATCGACATCAGCGACCCGAGCTCTCCGAAGGGCCTGGGCACCCTGGATCTGAAGGCACAGGGGCACGCCAAGGACGAGCCGACCTCTGTGGCCGTGTACGGCGACTACTTGCTGGTGGTAATCGACGAGACGGCCGGGGACTTCGCCAACCCGAAGGGGCGTGTGGACATCGTGCGCATCTCCGACCGCACCCGCGTTTCTTCCATCGACCTGCAGGGGCAGCCGGACTCCATCGCCATCTCCCCCGCTGGCGCGCCGGGTAGCCCCAAGGCCGCCATCGCCATGGAGAACCAGCGCGACGAGGAACTCAACGACGGCAACCTGCCGCAGCTGCCCACCGGCTTTGTGCAGACCATCGACCTGTCCGGGGATGCCAAGGACTGGAAGGCCACCCCGATCCGCTTCGAGGATGACAACGGCAAGCTGCTGAACGTAGTAAAGAAGGCCGGTTTGGATACCCCAGAGGATCTGGAGCCGGAGTACGTCAGCATTAACGGCAAGAACCAGCTGGCCGTCACCCTGCAGGAGAACAACGGTGTGGCCATCATCGACCTGCAGTCCAACCGCATCACCAACGTCTTCAGCGCAGGCAGCGCCGAAGTCAAGGGCGTGGACACCCAGTCCGACAAGATCATCAACCCCACCGACACCCTGCCCGCCTCCCCGCGCGAGCCGGACGCCATCGCCTGGATCGACGATAACCACGTAGCCACCGCCAACGAAGGCGACTGGAAGGGCGGCACCCGCGGCTGGACCGTCTTCGATACGGCCGGCAAGATCGTCTGGGATGCCGGCAACTCCGTGGAGAACCTGGCCATCCGCCACGGCCTGCACAACAACAAGCGCGCCAAGAAGAAGGGCGTGGAGATCGAGGGGATCGCCACCGCCAAGATGAACGGCACCAACTACGCCTTCGTCGGCTCCGAGCGCTCCAACTTCGTTGCCGTGTACAACGTCAACGATCCAGCGAACCCGCAGTTCGTGCAGATGCTGTTCACCACCAACGGCCCGGAGGGAATCCTGCCGATCCCGGAGCGGAACATGCTCGCTGTATCCAGCGAGGTCGACGAGCCGGACAACGCCGTGCGCAGCGCGGTGACGCTATATCGTCTGGGTGGCCAGGAATCCCAGCCCTCCATTGTTTCCGCCGACCAGGGCGATGCGCCGATCGGCTGGGGTGCGCTGGGTGCTCTGACCGCCGATCCGAAGGACGCCAACCGCCTGTACGCGGCCTCCGACTCCGCGTACGCGAACGGCTGGGTTTACACGATCGATGCCTCCAAGCAGCCGGCCGTGATCACCGAACGCCGCGCAGTGAAGCGTGACGGTGCCCCGGCTGAGGATCTGGACATCGAAGGAATTTCCGTGGCTGCCGACGGGGGCTTCTGGATCGCTTCCGAGGGCAAGAAGGGCAAGGATAACCGTCTCTTCCACACCGATAAAGACCTCAACATCACCTCTGCGGTCGAACTACCTGCCGACGTGGCTGAGCACATCGGCAAGTGGGGACTAGAGGGCGTCAGTTCCACAAAGGACGAAAACGGCGTGGAACAGCTCTTCGTCGCCGTGCAGCGACCGCTGTGGAAGGACCCGGAGGCGAAGGACCGCGAGGCGCTAGAAGGCGACAACACCACGCGCATCGGCAAGTACGACACGAAGACCAAGCAGTGGCAGTGGTTCGGCTACGAGCTGGAGAAGTCGGCCGGCAAGGGCGACTGGATGGGTCTGTCGGAGATCACCGCGCTGGACGATAAGCACCTGCTGGTGATCGAGCGCGATAAGCTGAACGGTCCGGATGCGAAGGTCAAGCGCGTAATGAAGGTGACGCTGCCTGAGGGCCGTGCTGAGGGTGCAGCCGCTAGCGCGAACGGTCTCGCGCTGCCGATGGTGAACAAGGAGCTAGCCGTGGACGTGCTGCCGAAGCTACGCGCCACCAATGGCTGGACGCAGGAGAAGCTGGAGGGCTTCACCATCGCGGCGGATGGCCAGATGTACGCGGTGACGGATAATGACGCGCTGGAGGATGCCACCGGCGAGACCGTCTTCCTACGCCTGGGCAAGGTGAAGTAGCGAGGCTCAAAGCCAGCTGGCGGATCGGGGAGCCTTTGTTCCCCGAGGCCGCATGCCGTGCGGCTAAGGCGTCCTTGGCTATTCACCCCACTACTTACCCCTCCCCTGCTACCCCCAATAAATCTGTAGAAAATCAATAACCCCGGTGATGTACGTCTAAAACGCAGGGATCGCTCCGGGGCTTTCAATGCAATCCTAACACTGAAACGTATGCAATCCAACGGCAACGCAGGAAACAACCTGGATAGGTGGTTTTCACCAGAACGGATGAAAACCTACAGTTTCCACTCCGACCCGGAAGCTCTCTACCTTTGGAACACACGCATCACCAAAGCCTTCCTCGAAGATATTCAGCACGTCGAGGTACTGCTCCGTAACTGTGTCGATCTAGCGGTGTCTTCAAAATACGGACATCAGTGGTACACGAATACGGATATCCCGTTCAATGCTCAGGCTAAGAAGTCCATTCGAAAAGCTGAGCGTCGTGCCGGATCCGCCAGGAATACATCACCACCACCAGGTCGAGTTATCGCAGAGCTTAGTTTTGATTTCTGGAGATTTCTTTTTACCAATACCTACTCATCCACCATCTGGCCATTGGTCCAGAAAACTCTACATGCGATTCCCCAGTCAAACTCCACAAAGAGGTCAACTCATATCGGCGTGCCGTCATTACAGGATTTCAGATGCGAAGTCGATGTCATCTATACCTTGCGAAACCGTTGTGCACATCACGAGCCAATAGTTAAACCTAATTTGAAATTCGAAGATACTGCGCTAGATCGAGTGCAGGGCGCCCTGTCTCTTGTCGCTAACTGGATCAATCCGCAAGCAGCACAATGGATAGAATCGAATTCCAGGATTCCGGATTTGCGCCGCACGAGGCCTTAGGCCAGCAAAGCACG
>NZ_JASBOI010000026.1:0-13124 GCF_039907245.1 Corynebacterium sp. c24Ua_83
CCCTGAGGACCCGAAGCCTGAGGATCCGAAGGACCCGAACACGCCTGGCGGCTCCTCCGGTTCGGTTACTCCGAAGCCGAACCTGCCTGGCATCATCGGTTCTCTGGGAATCGGCGGGGCCATCGTGGGCAGCGGATCTCACGGTTCCACTCCGAAGCCGGATCCCAAGCAGCCGAGCAAGCCGGGCACCCCGGGCAAGCCGGGTAACGCGGACAAGCCGGGCACCCCTGGCAAGTCCAGCACCCCGAGCCAGCCGGACTCCAAGGGCGGCACGTCCACCGGCAGCTCCGCAAGCAGCGGCAGCTCCAGCTCTCAGAAGCAGGTTGATAGCCCGCGGATGAGCACCCTGGCCTCCACCGGCGCGAACGTGCTAGGCGTGTTCGCAGTCGGCCTGGCGCTGATCATCGGCGCCATCCCGCTGCTGCGCCGCCGCCGCGAAGAAGGCGAGGCCTAACCGCCACTAGCGTTCAGCGCTAGCGCCTAGCGGAACGGCCAGTCTGGCAAGTCCCGCGAAAGAAAGGGCGACCACCAACACAACGGTGGTCGCCCTTTCGCACATTTGCCACCGCTTCGTGGCAGAATGACAACTTATGGAACTGGTAGTGCTGGGATGCTCCGGAAGCGTCGAAGGACCCGATAGCGCCGCATCGGGATACATCGTCCGCGACACAATCACGGCCAACCCCGACCACCTCCTCCTCGACTGCGGCCCCGGCGTACTCAGCGCCATGCAACGCGCCGAAGACATCGACCCCTCCGCCTGCCACGTCGCCTTCAGCCACATGCACGCCGACCACTGCCTAGACTTCCCCTCACTCCTCGTCTGGCGCCGATTCCACCCCACAGCCCCCTCCACCCAACGCCACCAACTATTCGGCCCCACCATCGCCCACCGCCACCTCTCCGCCGCCGGCGCCGACGCACCCGAGCGCCCCGACGACTTCACCGACACCTTCGACATCAACGTCTATAAGGTAGGCGAGGGTCTTTTTGACGCCACCACGTACCCAGCCCACCCCATCGGCCCATTCACCCTCTACGCCGCCACCGCCGTACACCCCACAGAGGCCTACCTGCTGCGCGTGGAAGACAACGCAGGCAACTCCCTGGTGTACTCCGGGGATACTGCCTGGACCGACAACCTGGCCCACATCGCAGCGGGAGCGGACGTATTCATCTGTGAAGCCACCTGGGGTGAAAATGCAGAAGGCCAGCCCAGCGGTATGCATATCTCCGGCGAAGACGCAGGCCGTGCAGCACAGGCAGCAGGCGTGGGCAAGCTCGTGCTCACACACATCCCGCCGTGGGGCGACGCAGACGCAGCGGTCCGCGGCGCGGCCCGCCACTACGGCGGCGAGATCCTCGTCGCCCGCCCGGGCATGCGCCTAACCGTCGGCTAGGCACCCAAGCACCGGCGAACCGAATGCGCAACCGTCGGCGGGTAGCCTGTCCGCGGCGGCTAGTAAACTTAAGCCCCATGACGGAAACTAACGTAGAAAACACCTCCAACGCAGGCGGCAACTTCACCCGCGCCGACGGGCGTGCTACCAACGATCTGCGCCCGGTGCGCATCACCCGCGGATTCACCAGCAACCCCGCAGGCAGCGTGCTGGTGGAGTTCGGCAACACCCGAGTCATGTGCACCGCCAGCGTGGAAGAAGGCGTGCCGCGCTTCAAGAAGGATTCCGGCGAAGGCTGGCTGACCGCCGAGTACGCGATGCTGCCGGCCTCTACCCACGAGCGCATGCCACGTGAATCCATGAAGGGCAAGGTCAAGGGCCGCACCCAGGAGATCTCCCGCCTCGTCGGCCGCGCGCTGCGCGCCGCCGTGGACCTGAAGGAACTGGGGGAGAACACCGTCAATATCGACTGCGACGTTCTGCAGGCCGACGGCGGCACCCGCACCGCAGCCATCACCGGCGCCTACGTGGCCCTGGCTGATGCGCTAGCCGTGCTGCAAGCTAGGGGCGTCGTACCAGGGCAACCGCTTCGCGCGCCCGTCGCCGCAGTATCCGTGGGCATCATCGACGGAGTGCCGTGCCTCGACCTGCCGTATGAAGAAGACTCGCGGGCGGACGTGGACATGAACGTGGCGATGACGGCCGAGGGTCGCTTTGTGGAAATCCAGGGAACCGGTGAAAACGCGGAGTTCACTCGCGAGGAACTGAACACCCTGCTGGATCTGGCCGAAGGCGGCCTACGTGAGCTCATTGAGGCGCAGCGGGCGGCGCTGGCGCAGGAACTCTAGAGGCCAGCGCTGGAACTTTAAGGCAGCAGAAGCAAACGCGACAAGAGAAGGGGAGTGGCACCGTGCGGGTACTGGTGGCCTCAAGGAACAAGAAGAAGCTGGCGGAGCTGAATCGCATGCTGGAGGCGGCGAACGTGACCGGCATCGAGCTCGTCGGGTTGGGGGACGTGCCGGAATACCCGGAGACCCCGGAGACCGGCGCGACGTTCGTGGATAACGCGCGGATTAAGACCAACGATGGCGTGCGCCGCACCGGCCTGCCGACGATCGCTGACGATTCCGGGCTGGCCGTCGACGCGCTGAATGGCATGCCAGGTGTGCTGAGCGCCCGGTGGTCCGGCGGCCACGGCGACGACAAGGCCAACAACGACCTGTTGCTGGCGCAGATGGGTGACGTGCCGGACGAGCGACGCGGGGCGCACTTCGTATCCTCCTGCGTGCTGCAACTGCCCGCCGAAGTCGCGGCAGAGCGCGGCATGGAGGCCGAGTACGCAGTGGAAGGGCGCTGGAACGGCCGAGTACTGCGCGCCGAGCAGGGCGAGGACGGCTTCGGCTACGACCCGCTGTTCGCCCCCGACGAGCTACCGGAAGGCCAGGAAGAAGAGTTGGCGGGCAAGTCCGCAGGCGAGCTGACGGCGGAGCAGAAGGATGCCGTCTCCCACCGTGGCAAAGCTCTACGCCAGCTAGTGGAGATCTTGGCGCAACTAGCGGATTAATGTGGCAGGGCTGGCGCCCAGCACGCCTGCCTCTAAGCACGGCGCCTAGCGCGCCGCCCCGTATCCGTGTCAGCACGCCGCAGAGTTAGGCGCCGGTCGCGTGCAACCCACGTATGATAGGGCAAGGTACAAGCCCGAACAGGTAATCCGCAGAACAACAAACCAGCGAAAGGATTCCCCGCGTGACCGCCCCCGGCACAGACAGCGACCAGGCCACTTTTAACCCCACAAGCCCCAGCGGCATCGTGGCCGGGTCGCAGGCCGACCTCAGCTGGATGGAAGACGTGTACAAGTTCTTTCACCAGCACCCCGAACTCTCGGGAGCGGAGGAAGTCACCGCGCAGCGGATCGCCAAGGAGCTGGAGAACTTCCCGGACTGGGAAGTCACCACAAACATCGGCGGCTATGGCATCACCGCCGTGTTGGAAAACGGCGACGGGCCGACAGTGCTGATGCGCGCCGACTTCGACGGCCTGCCCGTCGCGGAGAAAACCGGCGTGGACTACGCCTCTACGTACTCTCAACTCAACGCATCCGGCGAGCGCGTGGCAACGATGCATGCCTGCGGCCACGACCAGCACACCACCAGCCTGCTGGGAGCCATGCGAATCCTGACGGAAGAACGGACCCGCTGGTCCGGCACGGTGGTGGCACTGTTCCAGCCGGCCGAAGAGGCGTCCATCGGCGCGCACAAGATGGTCTCCGACGGTTTGGGCGGCATCATCCCCCGACCCGACGTCTGCCTGGCGCAACACATCGTCGCCGGCCCGGCGGGCCAGGTGTACTCCGCACCCGGCCCTGTGATGACGTCCTCCACCACCATCGAAATCACCCTCCACGGCCGCGGCGCCCACGCCTCCATGCCGCACCGTTCCGTAGACCCGGTGGTGCTGGCGGCCTCGACGGTGATGAAGCTGCAGACGATCGTCTCCCGCGAAGTCCCGCCGAATAAGTTCGCCGTGATTACCGTTGCCTCGGTGGAGGCCGGCAAGGCGAACAACGTGATCCCCGACTCCGCGAAGATCTCCCTATCCTGCCGCTTCTACGACGAAGAGCTGCGCCAGAAGTGCGTGGATGCCATCAAGCGCGTGGTGCGCGCCGAGGCACTGGCCGCGGGTGCCGACCGCGAGCCGGACTTCAAGTTCGTCGGTTTGCTTGGCGCAACCGACAACGCCCCCGAGGTCTACGACGTTGTCCGCCCCCACTTCGATCACACCTTCGGCGAGGATTCCCTAGAAATGGAGCCCTGGACCGCCTCCGAGGACTTCTCCGTGATCCCAAAGTCCTTCGGCTGCCCCTACATGCTTTGGACCATCGGCATCACCCCGCGCCGCCAGTGGCAGCGCGCCGAGTCCGCCGGGCGGTTGGACATCGACATCCCCACCAACCACAACCCGGGCTTCCTGCCGGATCTATCAACCCTGCAGGTCTCCACGCGCGCGGCGGCTGTTGCGATCCTGGCCTGCCTGCAATCCGAGTGGGAGAAGCCGGAGGCTGAGCCGCACGCGATGGGCGCGCCCGTGCCTACCGATGAGGAGATCGACGCAGTCGCAGTGGAAACCTCGCTGGTCGAGTAGCTGCGCCGCTGCGCTCAGCGTTCGGCGCCGCGCTGCCCCAACGCTGCCGCGTCGCAGCGCCAGCGCGCGCCATTAGTCCAGCTGGAAGGCGGCCTTAACCTCGTCGCGGCGCCTCTTCTCCACAATGAAGCTCAAGAAAGGCACCACGCCAGCCAGCATCGTGGTGACCCACTTCGATGGCTCCCAACGCGCCTTCGTACCCAGGTCCAGGCAGGAAATCACGTACACCATAAACACCAAGCCGTGCGCCGGGCCGATGTAGCTAAACCACTCCGGCGCGTTCTCGCTGCCCAGGATCAGATACTTAACAATCATCTCCACCAGCAGAATCAGCAGCCAAATACCCGTCACCACCGCCGCCACGGAGTAAAACTTCAGCGACTTCGCCACGCGCGCCCGGCGCTCCGGGTGGATCGCAGGGGTCTGCTCGTTGGTCATTGCTTAGTGCCCTTTCTGGTCGTTGTTCTCGCGCTCTTTATCTTTGGACGCCCTCATCCGCGCCCGCTCGCGCCTATCATCTACCCAAATATCCTCAGTCTCTTCAGCAGGCCCTTCGGCCTGCAGGAAGTCTTCCGGAACCTCGGTGATTTCATCGGTCGGCTGGGTGGGAGCGGCCGGGGCTTCGTCTCCCAGTAGGCGCTCCTTTTCATACTGGATGTACTTGCGGTACGCCACGACGAAGAAGATGCCGAAGATCGGCCATTGGATGGCGTAGCCCAAGTTCTGGAAGCTACCGCCGTTGGACTGCCAGCGATCCCACTGCCACCACGCCAGCAGGAGGGTGGCGATGACCGCCAGGATGAGGAAGATGATTTGGATGATGCGAACGCGCAGCGGAAACGGGTGGGCAGGTGCCTTGCCGTCATTGTCTGAGTGTTCGTTCACACTGCAACATTCTACCTGTACTGCCTGTTCCGCCTAATTTCTTTTCACGCCGGATCGCTTGCTAGCATGAAGGGGGAAACGCGGTTGTCCGCGTTCTTTTTTGCGCCTGTGGCGGAATTGGCAGACGCGCTGGATTTAGGTTCCAGTGTCTTATGACGTGGGAGTTCAAGTCTCCCCAGGCGCACAAAATTTTTCAGCCCCGCAGCACAGCCCTGACTGTGTCGCGGGGCTGTGTGCTGTTCGGCGGTGTTTGCGCCGTGCGTGTTACAGCTCCTTGGCGATGCGCGCGACGTGGCCGGTGGCCTTCACGTTGTACTTCGCCACGGCGATCTTGCCTTCCTCGTCAATGACGAACGTGGAGCGGATCACGCCTTGGACGATCTTCCCGTAGTTCTTCTTCTCCCCGAATGCGCCATAGCTCTCCATGACGGATTTGTCGGCGTCCGAAAGAAGGGGGAAGGTCAGCTCGTACTTATCGCGGAACTTCTCCAGAGCCTCTACCTTGTCGGGGGAAATACCAACCACGTCCACGCCCTGACCGTTGAGCTCGGTGAGGGAATCGCGAAAATCGCAGGCCTCGGTGGTGCAGCCGGGAGTATCGGCCTTGGGGTAGAAGTACACGATGACCTTGCGGCCCGCGTAGTCCGCCAGGCTTACGTTCTTGCCGGAATCGCTGGGCAGGTTGAACTCCGGTGCCTTGTCGCCGACTTCAAGTCGGATGGGCTGGTTTGCGGTGGTGTTGCTGTTATCAGTCATGCAACCCACCCTAGCGAAAGCGCCGACACGCAAGCGCGGGAGCGCCGACGCTCCACAGCGAACGCACATGCCCGGGTGCCAATACACCCTAGCGAAAGCGCCGGAGTGTGCGATCATTTACAATGTTCAGGTAGCACTTAAACGTTCGAATAAGGGAGAAACTTCCGTGGCCCGTAGCATCGATGCCATCCAGCGCGACATTGAACGCACCCGCAACCAGCTGGGACGGACGCTGGAGGAGCTGTCCGTCCGTGCGGATCCGAAGAACCTGGCGGATGACGCTCGCGGCCAGGCCGTGAACACCCTCAAGGAGCCGAAGGTGCAGATGGTCATCGGCGGCGTAGTCGCCGGTGTTGTCCTGCTGACCGCGTTGGCCGTTGGCTCTAAGCGCAAGGAAAAGAAGCAGATCAAGGAAATCCAGCGCCTGCTGGCTGCAACCCGCTAAGCGGGTAGCGTTGCCCGACTCAGACTCACTGCCTGGCGAAACCATACGCACCACCAGGCCGGGCGGGTTCCAACTACCCAGCCCCGCGAAGCTGGCAACGCTGGCTCTGCTGACCGTCCTTTCGATCGCCGCAGGTTTCGCCTGCGAAGCGGTGGGAGTGCCCGCCGCCTGGATCTTTTCCTTCCTGATCGTCTTCGGCGTCTACGCCATCTTCAGCGACCGCCAGGTCAGCCCGCCTAAAAAGGCGATGATCCCCTCCCAGGTGATCATCGCCCTTTTGTGTTCCTCGCCCCTGACCACCATCGACCTCGGCACGATTGTCTCCTATGCCGGGCCGACGGCCATGTCGCTGATCGTCACGCTGGCGGTCTGCCTGCTGGCCTCCTGGCTGCTGGTGCGCATCCACCGGGTCGGCCCGGCCACGTCGGTGCTGGCCACGCTCGCAGGCGGCGCCAGCGCGATGGTGATGCTCTCCCGAGAGCTCAACGCGGACACGCGCTTTGTTACCCTCACCCAATACCTGCGCGTATCTATCATCGTCCTCACACTTCCCGGGCTGGTCACGCTGCTCGGCCGCTTCGAGGGCGACGAGGCAGATGCGGCCGAGGGGGCGTCAAGAGGAAAAGAAAGCCTCCTCAACGGCCTGCAGACGAACTGGCAGGGCGTGGTAGGCGCGGTGGTCGTGGGGCTAGCCGTGTGGGCGTTCACGCGGGCGACGGCGCGGTGGTTCAGCATCAGCTCGCCGTACCTGCTGCTGAGTATCGCGTTCGCCATGATCGGCGTGATGGTGTTTGGCGTGCCGCACGAGTTCATCGCGCCGAACGGGCTGCTGGAGAAGCTGGCGTACGCGCTCGTCGGCGTGCAGGCCGGCGGCACCCTGACGAAGGGCGCGCTGCGGCAATTTGTGAAGGCCCTGCCCGTGATCCTGGGCGTGATTGCCCTGATGATCGCCAGCTCTATCGGCACTGCTTTCGCCATCGCGGGCCTGTGGGACTTTAAGGTTCTGGACGCCTACCTCGCCACCGTGCCGGGCGGCATCTACGCAGTTCTCGCATTTGCGCACGACGCTGGCAGCCAGCCGATCGTCACTGTCATTCAAGTGATGCGCATGATCGCCATGCTGGTGGTGGGCGCTTACGCGCCGCAGATCATCCGGTGGGTATTCGGCGCGGGCGCGGCCGACGGGCGGCCGGAGCCGCGCGAAACGCAGCGCTAGTGGGCTGCGATAGGGGAGCAGGTCTGATGGCCTAGTGGTTAGCGCTGGGCGGGGGAGAGTGAGGCGGCGTCCGCAAGAATCTCCATCGACCGCAGCGACTCAGCTGTCGACGGCGACTGCAGCGACACCATGAGCTCGTCGGCTTGAGCGTGCGTGCGGAACTCCTCGAGGTAACGGCGGACAACATCGCCCGTGCCGACGGCGGAGTAGCGCAGCATATCCAGGATCTGCTGGCCGGCGGGGGAATCGATGAGCATGTCCAGCTCCTCCTCCGTCAGGCTGCGGCCGCGGCCGGCCATGACGCGCACGCGGGTGCGGCAGACCTGGCGGAACTGCTCGTCGGCTTCCTCCTGCGTGTCGGCGGCGGTGACGTTGACCGCGGCGATGACGTAGGGCTCCGGGTGGGCTTCCGAGGGCTGGTAATTATCGCGGTACACCTGCACCGCCTGTGTGAGGGCGGCGGGTGCGAAGTGGCTGGCGAAGCTGTACGGCAGGCCCAGGTGCGCGGCCAGCTGTGCGCCGAACAGAGAGGAGCCCAGGATGTACAGAGGCACATTGGTGCCCATGCCCGGTACGGCCTCCACGCCGGGGATCTTCGACGGGCCGTTGAGGTAGCCGTAGAGCTCGGCAACATCCTGCGGGAAGGTCTCCGCGGCGGAAGGCTCGCGGCGCAGGGCGCGCAAGGTCATCTGGTCGGTGCCGGGCGCGCGGCCGAGGCCCAGGTCAATGCGGCCCGGATACAGCTCCGCGAGAGTGCCGAACTGCTCGGCGATGACCAGCGGGGCGTGGTTCGGGAGCATGACGCCACCCGCGCCCAGGTTGATAGTGGAAGTCTTCGCCGCGATGTGAGCGATCAGGACCGCGGGGGAAGAGCTGGCGATGGACTTCATGTTGTGGTGCTCGGAATACCAGATGCGCTCGAATCCTAGCTTCTCGGCCTGCTGGGCCCACTGGACGGAGCGGTCGAAGGCGTCTGCGGGGCGTTCGCCCTTGAAGACGGTGGCGAAGTCGAGGAGGCTCAGCGGGGTGAGGGAGCTTTCGTTTGCCGTCGTGTCCGTCATGGTGGGGTTGATGCCTCCTGGTTGGGGTTTGCGGGCCTGCACTGCTTTCGGCGCTGAGTGACTTATGTTGTCGGTGCGCTTGCGTTCTTAACTAACGATAACCGCTCTGGCAGGGCGGATATTCCCGTTGGGGGAGGAGTACATATTCCGGTTGGGTGGGGAGGAACGGCGCGAGCGGGTCGATTCCGGCGGAAACTACCCCGCAGAGGCCGACGACCGCCTGGCAAAAGAGGGCAAATGTCCCAAATCTTCCACTCTACTTTTATAACCTTTCTGTTCGTGCTGGTCAGGGGCTTTTGACGGAACCGTCAAATCGCCCAGAATCCCGAAAGTGGAAGATTTGGGACATTCGGCTCTTTAACCGTTTCCATAGCGGATACCGGGCAGGTTGCTTCACCTTGTACCCTTGCTGTTCCAAGAGCTTGATGGCAAGGTCCAGGTTCTTGCGGATCACGGTCTCCGCCTGTTTTGACAGGTATCGGTTTCTGCCTCGTTCTATGTGATGTTGCCAACCGTCATACGTATGCGCATTGAATTCGTTGGCAAGAAGCTCAATCACATCTTCAAGGCAGACGCGAAAACGCTCATCCCCCATCGGATAATGAATATCTTGCTGTTGAGCCGCGGCATCATAATTTCCTGCTCTAGCAAGTAAGAGGCCAAGGGGGACTGAGTCGGAATGAAACTGGAAGTGGCTGGCAGGCTTGTTACGAGAATTTCTGTCGTACTCGAAGCGAACTACCGGGCGATACTTTTGGCCAGACCGGTACTGAACTTTGAAGGTGCTTGACTCTATCGCCAGATGTTTCTTTGTTGAATTAGTGCATAGGCGAAATTCGCAGGCTAACTGCAGCTTCTTACTGTTCGAGCGGCCAATCTCAAGTTGTTTCGAGCGCTTGATTACTGCCCTGAGTTTTTCCTCGTTGATCTCGAAAGCATTGGCCGTGATCTCCCCTACGAGGGTCGCGTCGAGGAGAGTAGCGATTTCTTGCGCGAACTCCGTGGCATGTTGCTCGAAAGCCGCGCTATCCAATGTGATTAGCCTTCAATCAGCCAAGTGAGGGACTCGTAGCGATCCAAAAGGTCAGCCTCTTTGACGTCGAGCGCATCCGCTGCGCGAAGGCGACGCAGGCCATCCACGCCGAGGGGACCCATCTGCTTCACAACCTCGGCACGTTCAGCACGCAGCTCGGCGCTGGTCTGGGTGCGCGGAGTTAATGGCGTGGCCATAACCTCTCCAATCGTTGTGTGCGAACGGTGTATCTGAAGTATATAACGCAGAGACGACAACAGGGCGCGGCTGTTGAAGCCGATGAAGTCAAAGCAAAACCCTCGCCCGCTGGATATGATTCCAAGCGAACGAGGGTTGAAATGTGGGCTATCAGGGACTCGAACCCCGAACCCGCTGATTAAGAGTCAGCTGCTCTGCCAATTGAGCTAATAGCCCGTGTTATTCGAAGCGCTGTGCGACTCGGCAACGTGGAAAACTTTATACCCAGGTAGCATAACAATACAAATCGCCTGTTCAGGGTGGGTAAATTGATGTGTTGTTTAAGTGGCTTATGTGCCTGTCCACGTACAGAATTCGGGACGGTACCCCGCGCTGTGTGTGGCAAAGAGACCGATCAATCCGCACCCATACGCCCGCATCCGCAATGTGTTCGTCCGACCTGTTGCGGCAGGGAGCACTCGGGCGGTTCGCCGACCCAATCACCGTTTATAACGTTTACGCTACGAACTGCCGGAACGCGCCGAAATGACTAACGCTCCCCTGTAGCCAAGCGATATGGTTTAGGACAGTCACTTTTACACACCTTCCCCTTTCTTGGAGTTAGTCTTGCGCAACACCAAGGTTTTCGGACAAACCTTTTCACGGACCACTGCGGCGTCCTTAAGCATCGCCCTAGCTGCCTTTACCGCGTCGTGCACAATCGACCGCGACAGCGACGAACCGCAGATCAGCTCCAACGCCTCGACCGGTGAGAATGAGAAGAAGGAAGAAAACAAGCTGACCTCCAACGTGAAGGATGGCGACACCGAGGTCGACGTCACCGAACACGTGCAGGTCAAGGGCGACAAGAAGATCGATAAGGTCTCGCTGACCAACGACGCAGGCGAGAAAGTCAAGGGTAAGTTCAACGAGGGCAAGACCGAGTGGACTGTCCCCACCAAGCTCGGCTACTCGCGCACCTACACGCTCACCGCGAAGTCCGGCGACCAGAAGCTCGAGCAGACCTTCACCACCATGACCCCCGGTATGACGCTCAACGGTGCCCTGGCCCCGCTTGACGGGTCGACCGTGGGCATCGGCCAAACCATCTCTCTTCGTTTTGACGCCCCCGTGGAAGACCGCAAGGCAGTGGAAGATGCCATCACCGTGGAAACCACGCCGAAGGTGGAAGGAGCTTTCTACTGGATCACGGCCCAGGAGGTGCGCTGGCGCCCCGAGAAGTACTGGAAGCCCGGCACCAAGGTCAACGTGAAGGCCAACCTGTACGGCACGAAGATTGGCGAGGGCGTGTATGGCGGCGAAGACCGCAGCGCGAAGTTCACCATCGGTGACGCTATGCGTGCCGTCGTGGACGACAGCACCAAGATGATGACCATCAAGAAGAACGGCAAGACCGTACAGACCATGCCGGTCTCCCTGGGGCGCGACTACCAGTACCCCACGCCGAACGGCACGTACATTATCGGTGACCAATTCGAGTCGCTAACGATGGACTCCTCGACCTTCGGCCTGACGGGCGCGGGATCTTACGTGACGGACGTGCAGTACGCGACGCAGATGAGCTACTCCGGTATCTACATCCACGCTGCGCCGTGGAGCGTGTACGCCCAGGGCAACACCAACACCTCGCACGGGTGTGTGAACGTGAGCGTGGAGAACGCCGCCTGGGTATTTAACAACATGAAGCGCGGCGACATCGTTGAGGTGAAGAACACGCAGGGTGAGACCCTGAACGGCTCTGATGGTCTGGGCGACTGGAACATCCCGTGGAAGACCTGGAAGGCCGGGAACTCGGAGGGGTAGCTGGGGTTGGCTAGTGCAGGCTAGCACTAGCGCAGGCGCGCGGCGCGGGGGGCGGCGCGCGCGATGATCTTCGCTTTCTCGGCTCGCGGCACTCGCACGCGGGCCGTTTTCAGTTGCTCGACGGGGGTGCGATCCAGCCGCTCGTTCAGCGCGGCGAACAGGTCGTGCGCGCCGAGCACCCCCACGCGAGCCGCCAGTGGCAGTAGTGCCATGGTGGAGTGCGCCTGGGCGAGCTCCGCGCGGATTTCGTCAACCAGCTCCACCTTCGACTCCTCGGTGAGTTTCGGTAGGTAGGAGCGGTTCAGCCCGACCGTGTCCTCCTGGTAGTCCCGCAGGAAATTCACCTTCTGGAAGGCGCTGCCTAGCGCGTAGGCGCCCTGGTCGGTGCGGGAGCGCTGCTCCGGGGTCAGCGGGCGGCCGGCCTGCTCGGCGTGCCTGGCGAACACCGCGTTGCACATCCACCCGATCACGCCCGCGGATCCGTGCACGTAGTCGGCAAGTGGCAAGGGGTTGGAGCTGGGGGCGTCCGAACGCATGGACGCGAAGAAGTCCACCGTCCAGGATCGTTCGAACCCCGCCCAGCGCGCGGTGGTGGCGAATGCGTGCGCGATGGGGTCGGTGCTGAAGCCGGTCTCTAGCGCCGTGAGGGTGGTCTGTTCGTATTCGTTGAGGGTCTTTGTGACGCCGCAGGCCGGCACGCCCAGCGCCTCAGCCGTACCGTCGACGATTTCATCCGCGATGCGGGCGAGGGCGTAGATGTTGCGGATATGCAGCTTGATCGTGGGCGCGAGGAGTTCACTGGCCAGGTAGAAGCTGGTGGAGTAGTGGCGGATGATGCGGGAGGCCGCGGCGGTGGAGGCCTGCGTGTACAGCGCGCCGGGGTCGTCGTGGATGCTGGCGGAGGGGTGTGCGGTAGCGCTGGTGCTGGTGCGCGTGGTGACGGTGGCGCTGCGGTGTGTGGTGGAGCTGGCGCTGGGGCGTGTGCGAAAGGGGAGTTTGGGCAGGCGGGCCATGGTGATTAATGCTAGTCCACGGGGGTTCAGAGGCTGGGGAGTGCCCTGAGGGAGCCCAAATGTCCCAAATCTTCCACTCTACTTTTATATCTATTATGTTTGCGCTGGTAATGGCGTTTTGACATATTCGTCAAAACCGAAAAAACCTCGAAAGTGGAAGATTTGGGACATTC
>NZ_JASBOI010000027.1:0-10947 GCF_039907245.1 Corynebacterium sp. c24Ua_83
TGCGGACAGCCTCAACCGGAGAGCTGAACTCAGAGTCCTCGAAACCATTCGTCGCGAGAACACCAATGCGCTTGCCATCTAGCTTTGCCATGTTTGCTCCTTTCTAGAGGATGTACGACCCCATGGTGCCAGCAAAACCCGGTCCGCGACACCCCGATTTCCCCCTTGGTCTCCGGTCTCGCCGTCCGTCCGCCAGGCATAGCAAAACCCGGTGGCCACCTCCCACACAGGGAAGCAACCACCGGGTTGTCGTTTTTGCCATTTGGCGCTGTGCCAGATGATGGATTCGAACCAACGAAGGCAGAGCCGGCGGATTTACAGTCCGCTCCCTTTGGCCGCTCGGGCAATCTGGCATGCACCATTCGGTGCGCTGGTAACTCTACTACGAGTAGCCCCAACTTATGCAAATCGCCAGCTCAAGCAGCTCTCCGGAAGCTACCCTGCGCGCCCCGCAGGCTCCGAGGCCACTCCGCCAGCTATCCCAGGCGCTCCAAGGCGAAGTCCATCAAGTGGCGCAGCGCCTGAGTCACCTGGTTCTCGGGCAGCTTGGCCAGCTCATCCTCGCCGTACTGGCGGTAGCGCTGCACGACCTCAAAGGACTTCTCGCGACCTTCGGAGCCACGGATAAGCTCCAGCGCCTCGTCCACCAAGGCATCCTCTGTGACAGGCCCGGTGAGAATCTCGCGCAGTCGCGCCCCTGTGGCGTCATCCTGCTGCATTGCATAAAGAACCGGCAGGGTGAACACGCCCTCGCGCAAGTCCGTGCCAGGTTGCTTGCCGGAGACCTCCGGGTCGGCCCAAATGTCGATGATGTCGTCAACGATCTGGAAGATCTGGCCGACGTTACGGCCGAAGCGGAACAGTGCCTCGCGGTGTTCCTCGGAAGCGCCACTGTGGAGTGCGCCGAGCCAGCCCGCCGAAGCGATGAGCACGCCCGTCTTCTCCTGGATGACGGTCAGGTAGTGCTCAATCTCGTCCTCCCCCTCGCGGGCGCCGATGGTTTCGCGCATCTGGCCGGTCACCAGCTCCCGGAAGGTCTCCGCGAAGTGCTGCACCGTCTGGGTGCCAAGCGTTGCCATGATGTCGCTGGCGATAGCGAACAGGTAGTCGCCCGCCAAAA
Organism: Corynebacterium sp. c24Ua_83; assembly: GCF_039907245.1. NCBI lineage: Bacteria > Bacillati > Actinomycetota > Actinomycetes > Mycobacteriales > Corynebacteriaceae > Corynebacterium > Corynebacterium sp. c24Ua_83. The sequence continues at coordinate 1,121 of NZ_JASBOI010000027.1, forward strand.
TGGCCACGGAGTTGTTCCAGCGCTTGTTCGCGGATTCCGCACCACGGCGCTGGTCGGACTCGTCCATCACGTCGTCGTGGTACAGCGTTGCCAGGTGGGTCAGTTCCACCACGGCAGCTGCCTCGTGTACTTCCTGCGCGGTCGGCTTCTCACCGTAATGAGCCGCCAGCAGGGCGAACATCACGCGGAAGCGCTTGCCGCCCGCCTCGAAGAGGTGGCTGATTTTGTCGGTGAGGAAGGATTCGCCAACCGACAACCGATCCTTCAGCAGCTGTTCAACCTGCTGCATCGACTGGCCCAAGGCCTCGTTTAGTTGCGCATCCCCCACGTCAGGGAGCGCCGGTTTACGGGGTGTGGCACTTGGCATGTCCGTGGTCAGCCTCGACTTTTCCTCTTGAACTGCGCATGCGGTGTTTCACATGCGGTCTTTTACATGTCTACCGACACTTTAGTCGATTAACGTGGCGGTGTTTAACGCACGTGCGATCTACGCCTCGACCTCCCCGCCAGCCCTTCCCCACCCGCGTGGAACAATGGGTGTCGATGAATCCCCCCGCTTCTGAAACTTCCACCGTTGGCTCCCACAGCATCGAGTGCGATCTCGCCGTCATCGGAGCAGGCCCGGCCGGTGCCGCCGCCGCTTTCCACGCCGCCCGCGCTGGCCTGGACGTCGCAATGGTGGACATGGCCGACGTGCCGGGTTCTAAGCCGGGCACTGCGGCAGGTTCTGTGCCGGGCACTGCACCCAGCCCCCTCCCTATCGGCCGCGATAAGACCTGCGGCGATGGCCTCACCCCACGCGCCGTCGCCTCCCTGGAGTCGATGGGCGCGCTCCACCTCCTCGACGGCGCCCCCTACATCCGGGGCCTCAAGCTGCACGGCTTCGGCGGCTCCATCACCGCGCCGTGGCCTTCAGGAAACTTCCCGCAACGCGGCTCGGCCATCCCCCGCACGCGCCTGGATGCCGCCCTCGCCGGAATCGCCATCGCGGCGGGTGCTCGTTTTATTCAAGCGAAGATTAATGACGCCACCCCGGACCCAGTAACCCAACAGCTCAGCGAGGTCGCGGGCACTCGCACCGGTGAGGGCGCGCAAGGTTCATCCGCGCCCGTGAAGATCCGTGCGCGCTTCTTCGTCCTGGCCGAGGGCGTGCGCAGTGGCATCGCCCGCAAGCTGGGCGTGCAGTGGGATAAGGGGCTGGTCCACGGCATCGCGGCCCGTAGTTACATCAACACCCCCTTCGGCGATGAGCCGTGGATTCACTCGCACCTGGAGCGTAACGACGCTTCCGGAACCGCCCAGCCGGGCTACGGGTGGGTGTTCCCCCTGGGCAATCCGGCCGAAGAGGTGGATCGCGGCCCGGCTGAAGGCATCGGCAAAGCGAACCTCGGCTGCGGAGTGCTGGCCACCACCAAGCGCCCCGCCAAGGTAAACACCAAGAAGCTGCTGCGCGACTACGCGCGCCAAGTCAGCGACGAATGGGCCATCGAGGGAGAGCCGGAATCCATCACCTCCGCCCTCCTGCCGATGGGCGGAGCCGTCAGCCGCGTGGCCGGCCCCAACTGGGCCGCCATCGGGGACACCGCCGCCCTGGTCAATCCGCTGAACGGCGAAGGCATCGACTACGCCTTGGAATCCGCCGAGCTGCTGGTCCGGTTGTTGGTTGATCAGTGGGGCGGGCCGGAGAAGTGGGCGTCCAAAATAAAGGGCCACAACGGCGCCGGCATGGAGCCAGAATGGACGAATCAACTGCAGAAACACTACGGCGAGGCGTTCGGGCTGGCGCGGCGGCTGGCGGTGGTGTTGACGATGCCGGGACTGATGAGCGCGCTCGGGCCGCTGGGCATGCGCGGGCCGCTGGCGAACCGCGTGATGGGCGTGGCGACGCGCCTGATGGGGAACCTCGTGAGCCCCGCCGACCGCGACGTGGCGGCCAGGCTGTGGCGGGGTGCAGGAAGGGTTGTGAACCTCGCGCCGATCGACGAGCCCTTCGCCGCGCGGAAGTAGCCGCTGCTACTGGCCGCGCGCGGATGAGTTCCAGTTAGTCGCGGATCGCGCTGTGGAGCGCCACGATTCCGCCGGTGAGGTTCTGCCAGCCGACCTCTCGCCAACCACAGTCGCGGATCTCCGCGGCGAGTTCCTCCTGGTCAGGCCAGGCGCGGATGGATTCGGCAAGGTACTCGTAGGCATCCGCGTTGGAGCTAACTACCTTCGCAACCTTCGGCAGGGCGCGCATCAGGTATTCCTTGTACACCGTCTTGAAGATCGGGATGACGGGGGTGGAGAACTCCGCGACGGCGAGCTTGCCGCCGGGCTTCGTCACGCGCGCCATTTCGCGCAGGCCGGCGCGGAAATCCACAATGTTGCGCAGGCCGTAGTTGATCGTCACCGCGTCGAAGGTCGCGTCGGCGAACGGCAGGTTCGTTCCGTCCGCGCACACCATCGGCACGTTGCGGTGGGAGCCGACGGCGAGCATGCCGAAGGAGAAGTCGCAGGCGATGCAGGTGGCGCCCGTGCGGGCAAACTCTTCGGTGGATACGCCCGTGCCCGCGGCGAGGTCGAGCACCAGGTCGCCGGGCTTTAGGTCGAGGCGCTTGCGGGTGCGGATGCGCCAATAGCGATCCTGGCCGAAGCTCAACACCGTGTTGGTGAGGTCGTAGTTCTTGCCTACCGCGTCGAACATCGACGCGACTTCATGCGGCTTCTTTTCCAAACTTGCCCGAGACACGACTCACATCTTAGCGCGGGCGCTGCGTTTACTTCGCGACGGGTTCAGTGCCGACCTGCGCGGCGGAGTCGGCCGTGGACTCGGCGCTGACCTGCGGGGCTGGCTTGGCCGAAGTCTCAACGGTGGCCTGCGCGGTGGTCTCCTCGGTGGTCTCCTCAGCTGCGGGGCGGGGCACCTCGCGCACACCCGTGAAGTCGCGCTGCGAACCCTTGCGCGGGGCCGCCTTGCCGCCCTGCGCGATGGCCTGGCGGTAGTAGCCGAGCAGCTGGTCGCACAGGCTGGACCAGCTCTTGTTCTGCACGCCCTCGAAGGCGTTGTCGCGGTAGGTATCCACGTCCCCGGCAAGGATGGTGTCCACCGCCTCGACCAGCTCGGACTCGAAGTTCTCTACGTTCAGAAGGTAGCCGTTGTGGCCGGGCTTGATGAGGTCGATCGGGCCACCGGCAGCCGGGCCGATGGTCGCCACGCGGGAAGCCTGGGCCTCCTGGATCGCCTGGCAGAAGGTCTCGTACTGGCCGGTGTGCACGAAGATGTCCAGGCTGGCGAAGGCATGCGCCAGATCCTCGCCGTACAGCCCGCCGGTGAATACTGCGGTGGGCATCCGGGACTTGAGGTCCTCCATCTCCGGACCGTCGCCGACGATTACCAGCTGCACGTCGTCCCGGCCGTTCAGGGCAGCCATGCGCTCCACGGACTTCTCGGCGGCCAGACGGCCGACGAAGCCGACGATGGTGCGGCGGCCCTCCAGGTCGGCGGCCTCGCCAGCGTTGCCACGCTTCTTCTCGCCTTCCAGCAGCCACTCGCGGCGCAGCTCGTCGGAACGCTTGGAGGGGTGGAAGCGTTCCGTATCCACGCCGCGGCCCCAGTGCGCCACGCCCCGCACCCGGTTTTCTTCCAGCTCGCGCATCGTCACGGAGCTCGGGGCAAGCGTCATGGCGCACATGTTGTGCATGACGCGCACCCAGCGCCACGCCATCTTGGATAGGAGCTTCATCCTGTAGTTGTTGGCGAAGCCCGCCACGTCGGTCTGGAAGATAGCCACGCAAGGCAGCTTCAGTGCCCGCGCTGCCACGGCGCCCGCGCCGCCGAGCACGAAGGGGCTGGCCAGGTGAACCACGTCTGGCTGGAACTTCTTCAGCTCCGTGTACACGCTCGGCATCGGCACGCCGATCGGCAGGGAGTTAATGCCCGGCACGTCCACGGCGGGCACGCGGGCGATGCGGTAGCCCTCGTAGGTCGCAATTTCCTCTTGCCCATTCGTTGCCCCTGGGGCGATCACCAGCGCTTCGTGCCCATTGGCACGCAAGTGCTCCAGCACGCGGAGGACGGAATTGACCACGCCGTTTACGTTAGGCAGAAAGCTCTCGGCAACAATTGCAACTCGCATACCCTTCAGCGTCCCTTTTTCAGTTCACGCCCGCGTTTCGTCTGGGTAAAAACATTTACAAGTCTAGGCAAACAGAAGGTTACTTTCATTACTCAAAGTTTATTTTTCTTCTGCCAGATGCGGATCATCAGCATCAACATGGCGCACACGCCCAGCCCCACGGCCATGGACGACAGCGCCGGCAGGAAAGCCAACGTCCATCCCCTCCCCTGCACCTTCACATTCTCGGGGTCGCTGACCTGGTATTCCACGCGCACGTTCTGCCCTTCCACCAGGCCGGAAGGGTACTTCAGCCCCTCTTCGGGCTGCCGGAAATTACCTTCTGCGTCGCGGAAACGCACGGTAGTCCGCAGCGTCTGCACCGAGACCACCTCCGCCGTCGCTTCGGCTTTGTCTCGCGAGATCGCAAAGTCATCCATCGCAGAGGTCACAATCATCCCGCCGCACACCAGCATTACCAGCCCCGCCAGCGCGATAACGGTTTGCTTGGCACGCCGCAGCCTGCGCGCCGTGCGAATTTGATGCGAGGTCAGCTCGTCAATCCTCTCGCGATTAACTATGCGATTCATCGTGCGCCTGCGATCCTCTGTTCTACTTCTTGACGCCCACGCCTGCTCACCTTCACTTCCAACACCGTGATCCCGCTTCCGCCGATTTCGGCGTGCTCGTCGATGGCTGTAGCGAGTTCCTCCACGCTGGTAGCCAGCTTGTGTTCCACTCCGAACCCGGCGCAGAGCTCCGCGAAGTCCAGGTCCAGTGGCGTGCCGAAGACCCGCTCGAAGGCAGCGGTGCCGTCGGCGAAGGTGCGCAAGTGCTCGGCACCGGGCTCGAGGGTTTCGAAGATCCCGCCGCCGCTGTCGTTGGTTAGTACGATCAGCAGATTGTCTGGGCGCGGCTCGAGTGGTCCGATGTTCAGCCCGCCGAGATCGTGAGCGAAGGTCAGGTCACCCATCACGGCAATAGTGCGGGGCGCGCGGATCGCCGTCGGGTCGGCGTGGGCGTGCGCCATTGCCGCGCCTACGGCGGTGGAGATGGTTCCGTCGATTCCCGACGCCCCACGGTTGGCGATCGCCTGCACTCCGTCGAAGGGCAGCCCGGCGCGGGAGGCATCCCGCACCGCCGTAGACGCCCCCAGTACCAAGAGGTCCCCGTCGCGCAGGGCGTCCGCAACAACGGCCACAGCATGCACCGCGGTGAACGGGTCGTGCTCGGCCAACCCGTCGCGCACCTGATTTACGCCCATGTCGCTGATGGCGCGGGCGACCTGCAGCCAGCTTTCCGGCTGCTCGCCGCGCGGTCGGACGGTGCTGCCGACCTCATCGACGTTGTCGAAAACGTCGGTGATGTTGCGGGTGTCGCTGAGGGCAATGACGTTGATGTCCTTGTTGGCCAGGAGCTTTGTGACGCCACGGTGGAGGGTTGGCCGGCCGATCACCACGATCTGTTCCGGGGTGGTGACCGCCGAGTGTTCGCCGTCGCTGACGACCTGGGTGCTGAACATGTCTACGGCCGCGCTGTGCACGGGGAAGTCGGGTGCCGGGGCTACGGGTTCCGCGATGGTCGGCACGTCCGCTAGTTCGTCCATGATCGAGCGCGCCCAGGCGACGTCGCTGACGGATCCCGCAATGACGAGCGTGCGGCGCGACAGGTCTACCTCGACCTGGCCATAGGGCAGCTTCCGGGGACCGCGGGCGAGCTGGCCGGGCACGTGAGAGCCTTGTGCGCCCTCGGTCGTTTCCGCATCTTCAGCGCCGTCTTCAGTGGCGGCAATTTCACCGGCCCACAGCGAAAGCTCGTCCAGCGTCGGCGGCACGAGGGGTTCCCGCAGCGGCACGTCCAGGTGGGCTCCGCCGCCGTCGATGGGGTCCGTTGCCGCAGCGATTAGCTTGCGCACCAGGTCGCGGATCTCCGCTGTGGTGTCGGCAGCGGCGCCTTCCAGCGCCAGCTCGCCGGTGTTCAGGGTGCATACGGAATGGGTGCCGAAGATCTCCGCCTGGTCGATGGTCTGGTTCGCCCCCGAGCCCAGCATAGAGAGCGGCCGGTTCGCCGAGAGCACAACCAGCGGCACGCCGGAAAGCGTGGCCTCCACCATGGCCGGCAGGCAGTTGGCCACGGCCGTCCCGGAAGTCATGACGACCGGCACCGGATTGCGCGAAACCTTCGCCAGCCCCAGTGCCAGGAAAGCCGCCGAACGCTCGTCGGTGCGGACATGCAGGCGCACCCGCCCGACCCTTTCCGCTTCCACGAACGCCAGGTTCAGCGGCGAGTTCCGCGAGCCGGGGCACAGCACTGCCTCCCGCACACCGCTGCGAATCAGCTGGTCAACCAGCACCAAACCCGCACGTACTGCAACGGGGCTGGGCAGCGCAGCAGAGTGTGTGCCAGAGCCTTGAGTCGGATCCTGGGAAGAGCTATCAGCGTTAGTCACAGTTCCACAATCTACCTTCCGCCCTCCAGGTAGCTATAAGCCGCACGCAGGCGGTCCAGCCACCAATCACGCCTCTCGCCGGTAAGGCGGAACTCCGCCAGTCGGTCGGCATCGGGGGTTACAGCGCCGGTGTGCATGCGGCCATCGACGATTCGGCGCTCTGCGAGGTCGTGTTCAAAAAGCGTGCCGGTGGCCAGCCCGGCGGCGTTGGGTTCGGCGACCATGCCGTCGTCATCGATGTGCACCAAGCTGGCGGCGGCCTGCAGGCCGGCACCCAGGCCAACCGCAGTATCCAGGGCCGAACTCACCGTGATGGACACGCCGCGTTGCGCGACCTCGCTGGCCACCCGGCGGAGCTGATCCACGCCCCCGAGTGGCGGCACCTTGAGCACGGCCACGTCACACGCCCCTGCGTCGGTAACCTCCTTGACCGCTGTGATCGGATCCGCGCTCTTACGAATGGCCTCGTCGGCCGCGACCCGCACAAACAATCCCCGCCGCATGAGGCTCTGGCGCACCTCCGCCAGTTCGGCGACGGTGCGGCAGGGCTGCTCTACGTAATCCAGCGGGCCATCGGCGGCGAGGGTTTCCACAACCTCCAGGGCTTGCCGGACGGTCCAGCCGCCGTTGGCATCCATGCGGATCTTCGGGGCACGAATCCCCTGGTCCGCATACCACTGCCGAACTGCGCGGACGCGCTGAACGTCCTGGCGCATGCTGGCGGCCGGATCGTTGGCCAGGGCGTTCTTCTCCGCGACCTTGACCTTCACGGTGGTGCAGCCGGGATAACGCTCCATGAGCTCGCCGATGATCCCCGGCTGGGCGTCTACGTCCACTGCCGGGATGGTCGCGTTGACGGCAACCCATTCGTCGGCGGGGGCTGAACGGCTAGTTCCATAGCCGTACTGGATCGCCGAACGCAGCCACAGGGAAGCCTCGGCCGGCTCGTATTCCGGGAAGGGGGCGAACTCGGCCCACTGGGACGGGGCGTCAATAAGAAGGGCCTCGCGTACAGTCACGCCACGGAAGGACACCCGCATCGGCAGGGCAACCACGTCGGCGCGCTCGAGTAACTCGGCGAGCGACGGCAGCGGGAAGGACGGGTTAGAAGACGGGGCGGAACTGTTCATGCTTCCTACCTTGCCAAAAGCGGCCGGCCGATAGAATGGCGGGCATGACTGATTCCAGCAACAACCCCTTCAACCCCGAGCTGTGGCGCCCGGTCGATGTGCCGGGCGTAGACAACTTCACGGACATCACCTACCACCGTCACGTCGGCGAGGGCCGCGCCAACGGCATCGTGCGCATCGCCTTCGACCGCCCAGAGGTCCGCAATGCCTTCCGCCCGCACACCGTCGATGAGCTGTACCGGGCACTGGACCACGCGCGCCGCACCCCGGACGTGGGCACCATCCTGTTGACCGGCAACGGGCCTTCCCCGAAGGACGGCGGCTGGGCGTTTTGCTCCGGCGGCGACCAGCGCATCCGTGGCCGTTCCGGTTATCAGTACGCAACCAGCCACGATTCGGACGTCGCCGCCGCTGGCGCAGAAGGGGTGGACGAGGCCCGCGCGAAGGTTGAGGGCGGCCGCCTGCACATCCTGGAGGTGCAGCGCCTGATCCGCACGATGCCGAAGGTTGTAATCTGCCTAGTCAACGGCTGGGCCGCTGGCGGCGGGCACAGCCTGCACGTGGTGTGCGACCTAACCCTGGCCTCCCGCGAGCACGCGAAGTTCAAGCAGACGGACGCCGACGTCGGCTCCTTCGACGCAGGCTACGGCTCCGCATACCTCGCCAAGCAGGTGGGCCAGAAGTTTGCCCGCGAGATCTTCTTTCTCGGCGAGGCCATCGACGCTGAAACGATGCACCAGATGGGTGCCGTCAACCGTGTGGTGGATCACGCGGACCTGGAGGACACCGCCATCGAATGGGGTCGCAAGATCAACACCAAGTCCCCCACAGCACAGCGCATGCTGAAGTTCGCCTTCAACCTGACCGACGACGGATTAATGGGCCAGCAGGTCTTCGCAGGTGAGGCTACGCGCCTGGCCTACATGACCGACGAGGCAGTAGAAGGCAAGGATGCCTTCTTAGAGAAGCGCGAGCCGAACTGGGACGACTTCCCATACTACTACTAACTAAGGCAGTCCGGGGCTCTCTAAGACAAGTCTTCTTTGACAATTCTGCGCCCTTGGCGAAGCCCGCCTGTCGTCCAATGACTCAGGACGCACAGCGCCAAACCAATAACTGAAGTGAGTACGACATGTGGCTCCGTGGGCGCAGGTATCAGCCGAGAGTCCCCTAGGGGGACTAAAGAACGGTAGGCAGGCATAAACCCCTGGATTGCGATACAAGTCGCATAGAAGCTCAGGGAGCTAACTCCCGCCCAGTAGGGACCAATCCACGGTGATAGCCCCAGAGTCACCGATGCTACAAGGGTGCTGCTCGTCAGAATCATCAACACTACGGTGTTGGCAGGGTAAATTCTCAATAGCTGCCCCATTGCCACCGCCGCCACAAGCCATATACTCACGAAGGTGACGCACAGGGAAAGCAATGCAACCCCTCGTGCACGAAAGGAACTGCCTTCCCATTGAGCACTTAGAGGTTCAATCAGAACTGCCGCCACAGTACTCAAAAGTAAGAAGACCAACTCCATGTAGAGCACGTATTTAGGCTCATATACCGTGTCCCAGTTCACTTGAAATCCACCATCGCCAACCAAGACAACCGTAAACATTGCCAGGAGGGAGGCGCCCACAACCCAACCCAGCCTTCGGGTCTGCCAACCGTACTTAAGAAGCTGCATTGGTACCGCCAGAATAACTGCAGGTACTCAGTTCTTTACTGTGTTCCTGCACGATCATTTCCATCTGAACGTCATTAAACTGTCGCTCTTTAGGAAGGTCTGGTTCGCTAATAAAAGTTTCACGAGCCGTGACGGGAACCCTGGACAACAGCCAGTCGTTAACTTCGAAAGAAGTGTTGACGGCAGACTCGGAGGATTCCGGTCCACACACTAGAACCCCAGAAATCGCTTCAATCAATAAGGCACCAAAACGGGATCCTTGACCAGGCTTAAGCTCTACAACTCCAACGCCAAAAGGCAAAGGCTTCGCTGTATCTACCAGGGGCGAATCTTTCATTTCATAGAAACTGAACTGGCCCCCGAAAGTTGGACTGGTTTAACTCTAGGCGGTTAGGGCTTCAAGGGTCTGATTCCGATATTGCATCGGGGTCAGGCCCTTGAGTCGTTGTTGGATGCGTTCGGTGTTGTACCACTGA
>NZ_JASBOI010000028.1:0-9924 GCF_039907245.1 Corynebacterium sp. c24Ua_83
CCGACACGGTGAAAAGACCAAAATAAGGCTCCCCCGAGGGCTACGCAATGAACTCAGCTAACGGGTCCAAAACGAGAAAACCTAAAGGACAAATAACTAAATGCAAAACCGCACACAGACCGTACATAGCAGCTACTATTGACTTGACCCCACCTCCACAACACTAAGGAAAGCCATGACCTGTAACATTATTGCACTTTTCAACAACAAAGGCGGCGTAAGCAAGACCACCACTTGCTTCAACCTTGCCTGGAAACTTGCCGACGAAGGCAAGAGAGTAATCATGGTGGACGCAGACCCTCAGTGCAATCTAACAGGGCTTACTCTAGATTCTCAAGGCGACGAGGTACTCGCCTCCACATACCAAAACTTCGAATCAGTCAACCTCTATACAAGCCTCCTACCTGCAATGAAAAGCACAGGAACAAAGATTGAGGCTCCGGACCTTCCTGCCGTATCAGGCAACGAGAACTTATGGCTCCTGCCCGGAAACGTCCGACTCGCAGAGGTGGAAACCCAGCTAGCAACCGCTATGAGTGTGGGCGGAATGCTACCTGCAATGCAAAATGTTCCCGGGTCATTCAAAAAGCTCTATGAGCTTTTAGCAGACAAGTATCACGCGGATTACATTCTAATCGACATGAGCCCAAGCCTGGGCGCACTCAACCAGATCAATCTTCTAAACGCGGATTACTTTATAGTTCCAGTAATTCCCGATATCTTTTCTGTAATGGCTATAGAAAGCCTTTCTACCGCAATTCCAAAATGGCGTGACTGGGCTCGCAAGGTTAACCAACTAGGAATGTTCAACGACCCTGACCTCCTATACAAGTTTGAGGCAACAGAACCTAAATTTTTGGGAACAGTAGTACAGCGCTATCGCCTTAGAAAAGGAATGCCAGCACGTTCGTTCGAACAATATTTCAAACACTTAGATGAAGCCGTTGACGAAATCTTTATTCCGGCAATGAAATCAAATAATCTTATTCCGAAGAAAAGCCTGAATAAACCTTCTTCTTCGCTTCGCCTAGCCGAAATTCCGGATTTTAACTCCCTGATCGCATGCTCGCAAGCAGCACGAAAGCCGGTCTACGTCCTGTCCGATAATGACCTGAACGTCACTGGCGTAGCGCTCGAAACACAGAAAGAAAAGGTCAAGGAATTTAATAAAATTTTCTCTGATTTTTCGGCCCGTGTGATCGAACTAACATCTTAACTCTCTAACAATGTTCTACGATCCCAGACGAAACCTTTCCGAACATCTATCTACTTTCGAGAGTGGGATAGAAAGAAGTAAATCTCTAGCTCACCTAGCTAGTTCTTCGACCGTCGGGGGCCAAAGTATCGCTACCGATATTGCTAATTCTTCGGTCGTTATGGCAGTCGGTAGTCTCGATCTCCTTTGTAAAAAGATTTTACGAGAATCTACCCTATCCTATTTATACGGCCTCCTCGAACCACCCAATAAGATCAGGCTTGATATTCCACTGACTGTCTCGCGCTTAATAGTTGACGTGGCCAAAACTTCGTCACGTGACCTAGGGGTAGGATCAGACCACACGCTTGCAGCAGCAGAATTAGATAAATCGTTACGTCGAGATAACTTTCAAGGAATGGAAGCAATAGCAAGACTGTTTAGAGATCTAGGTTTCAAGAAACCTAGTAGTTTCATGCCTGACGATATTTTCACACCCTTTAAGGAATCCGTAACCGAACTTACAAATCAAAGACACGAGATTGTACATACGACAGCGGTACAATTCAATACTTATGAATTTGCTGGAGTTGACGGAATATTTGAATCTATAGTTACTGACGAGAAAATTAGATCCCTAACTAGAGGCGCTAAATATTTAATAGGCCACGTCGAAAGCTATTTAATTTAAGAAGGTTAGCTACTACCCATCCGTTTTCTTAAAGCACTGGTTCTTCTTCTGTAAGTGCCTGTTTAGTAGTCTGATGTAAGCACTATGGCCGGACTCGGCCTTATAGTGATGTGGACGTGAAGGTTATGCAGCGTTAGGCATTGCTTAACCTTCAGCCTTTTTACCCGCATCTACTCTGCAAAAATGGAAATAGTGAAAGACACGGAATCTAGCAAATCGTTCACAGAACGAGGCATGCCTACCAGCCAACAACTTGTTGTTCCAATTCTGGTGGCAGTAGCAGGTTTGGGTGGTTCCGCCCGAGTGCAAGAGATTGTTGACGAAGTTCTCGAGCTCCTCCCGAACTCCGAAGCTCTTCTAGCGATGAAATATCAAGAGGATGCAAGCCCCCCAGTGTTAATTCACCGGATAGCGTGGGGCCGATCAACCGCAAAGCGAATCGGAGCCTTGGAACAACCAGACCAGGGGGTGTATCTACTCACCGAAACTGGGGAGAATATTCTCAAACTTCCTGAAGATGAGCGATTCTCCATGGTCCACGATCTTGACCGTGAGGCATCCCGAGTTTTACGGGAGCAGAAGAAGCTCAAGCGCGAAAACGCAGCTTCCCAGGAAGCAGAGGACCTTTCTGACGGGGAAATCCTAACGGAATCCAGCGCGGAAGCTCAGGAACGTGATTGGAAGAGCCAGTTGCTAGAGCGCCTGCACCAGCTTCCACCCGAAGGTTTCGAAAAATTTGTTATCTATTTACTTCGCCGACAAGGCCTACAACTTCAGCACACCGGCAGCTCCGGAGACGAAGGTGTGGATGCGATCGGTACGGCACCTTTGAGTCCGGTTCTATCATCCCGAGTGGCCATGCAGATCAAGCGCTATGCGCCTGAGGGCAAACCTATTGGACGTGAAACCGTAGCACTCTTTCAGCGTGACGCGCAGACAAAGGGCGCTGAGCGAGCAATTATTGTGACGCTAAGCCGGTTTACAGAACCGGCCCGCAAAGCTGCCACGTCCACAGTTCCGACAGTGGATTTGATTAGTGGTGACCGCCTGGCTGAGCTCATCCGTGCTGATGGCGAATCCGGGGTGAAGCTGCGCCCGACAGTGGATCCGCGCTGGTTCGATAAATTCGACTGATCGTAAACGATACAAGCAATACTAACTCAGTTTACTTTTGCACGTTTAGATATCTTCAAGTCCAATGACATTCAACCATTATCCCCTGAAATTCCCTGCACAGAGACAACATCCGAAAAATTCCTCACCAAATCATACTATGAGGCTCACATAGCTAAGTTTTCTAGGGTTTGAGCACTCCAGGAAGACTAAAAAGTTAAACAATCAAATTCTGGACAGAATGAATTACCTAAATAATCAACATAAGGGGCATACCCACGCCATTACACCATGTGGCTCAGGCCTCTTAGTATGAGTTCGTTGACATCATGATCTCTAATGTAATTCCATCGTTGAGATACATTCAATCGGTATTACCCCAAACAAGCAAAAGCACCGCCAGAGTCAGCTTCCCCTATCCCAACGGGCACCCAACTACGACAATAGCCTTCCACATACACTTCACCCAGCTTCTATCATCTTTTACATCAGATTTTTACCGTAGCGCCTCAAGCCGGCCCCCCCACCCCACCCCACAAAGGACCACTAACAGAATATGTAACCATGACTACATGGATAGACTCGTAATAGATATGAAATAACAACTCTTGAACAGCTCCATAAACGCAAGCAAAAGGATAAAAACCACCTTGACAAAACGTTTCAATAAGATAAATCGAAAGCAAACCTCTTACAGGAAGAAGAATCATCCTCACGTACCAATATTGGTGAGGGTGATTTCTTACTTGTTCGTTCTCTGCACCCTAGTTCTATCCATTCAGAAATTCCATAGACAAGACCAAAAAGAAAACGTCACCCCAAAGAGGGATTCCGATGTAGTAAAATACAACACAGAAAGCGCGACACTGGGAAGCAACGCGCGTTTATACTCCTGGATTAATGTAATTATCTCAGGAATGGGTGCATCAACTTCATTATTGTATTTTTTCGATTCATTCGCCTCAGAAACTACCCCTTCAGAAAAGTCAGAATTCATAGCAATAGGGACTCTTTACTTACTAGGGGGAGTAATATTTTCGTCTAGATTTTTATGGATTTACTTAGCTTTCAGCGAAAACTATACAGTGACCAACGATTCAGATGATTACTCACTGGAGAGGACAACTTTCTTCGCATGGTTTTGCCTTGTAGTTACATCTTTCCTGCGATCCTTTTTCGACATAACGCTCAATGACCTAGGTCTAGGTAATATAGGCGGCTGGATTGTTGCACTGGCGCTATGGACACCCATTGTTCAAATTATTGGGTCAGGCTGGGGAAGACTGAAAGCAACAGACTCTGAAGGTAGACAAATTATTTGGCCAAATTTTCGTATATAGACGGTTGACAAATAGAGCCTCGTAGAGCGAACAGGCGATCACGCCCCCTAGCGCTACTTAACGTCCCACTATGACAGTAAGAGATCTAACTTCTCAGCATGATTTAATGCCACTCGATTGAAAATACCTCGCTTCGACCAACTCGTAGTTAAAGCTGGCTACCGGTTGTTTGGCATACGTACACTACAATAACTCTCAGATATATTTCGCGGCTCGTACCCTGGCTCCCAATAGTGATTTCCTCCCTGCCGAAACTAGCGAGCGCCTCACCACCGTCACTACTACCTACTGCGTAGAAACTGGGCAAGAACCAGTACCCCATCTTCCGCAAACTTTCTCAACCGCGAAGAACTCGACGCTATCGACACCCGCCTTCACGTTCGCGCACACCAATGGATAGACACTATCCAAGCCGAGACCACACCCCATACGGCCCGGAGGAACACAACAGTCTCGACACTGTGCTTTCACGCTTTCCTCACCAACAGGAAGGCCTTGCACCTGAGGCACAGGAAAGCCTCGATTTCCTCGCCAGCCTCGGGCCAGACGAGGTGGCTCCTACCGGCTACCAGACCGTGGATAACGCACACGACAACCAGATTGAGAACAAGGCATCAGAGCTAGAGGAAGAGCACGAAGACGGTCAGGACGCCGAACTCTAACCACGCCCACGAAAGACAGGTTTAGTCCTTAGTTAGTGCTTTCCCAGAAATCATCCAAGATAGCTTTCTTCTCCAACTCGTCGAGATACTCTATAGCTTCCGTCTCACTCATGCCGTGGCTCATTAACTCATCAATCATGTACTGGGTAGCAGCATTTAACTGCTGCTGGGACATATCCAGCAAGCTAGGCCCCTGCCGCTGGCCACTCTCAGCGGTTGTAGTGGCGGGGGTCGGGGTGGTGTTTGGGTAGTCCTGCGAAGTGCTCATAGCACTAAGGCAACCACCCCCACGCCTACTGCGAAAGGGCAACCACGCTCACCCTGTGGACAAGCCGCACGGCGCTAGTGTGGTTATCCACAGAAATCCATGCTGGCTGCAGGGTTCGATAGCGTTTAAGCCTCCATGTCGGTATGGGCCTCTACTCTTGGAGCCATGGGCTTTCTAGAAAACCTTTTTAACCGCTACACCCCGCGCACACCGGGCAAGCCGGTCTTTGCCTTCATCGACACCGAAACCACCGGCTTTAACAAGCGCTATGACCGCATCATTGAACTTGCTGCTGTGCGCGCAGACAGCCATTTCAACCCCGTTGACTCCTGGCACACACTGCTTAATCCTGACGGCAAGGCCATTAGAAACTCCCACATTCACGGCATTACCAACGACATGGTGGCTACTGCTCCCACGTTTAGTGATGTGTATGGGGACTTCACTAGCTACATCGACGGTATGCAGCTATTTGCCCACAACGCACCGTTTGACTCAAAAATGATCATTGCTGAGGTAGACCGCATGACCGGCGTCGACAATGATGAGGACGAGTTCTTCCCGTTCATTGACACCATTGACCTTGCCAAGCAAATGCTCGACCGTGGCCCCTACAACCTACCGACACTCCTTGACCGTCTGGGACTGGACAATCCAGACGCGCACGCAGCAGTAGCCGATGCGACCGCCACCGCGAATATGCTCCACACCCTGTTCGGGTTCAAACGCGGCGAAATTGGCTGCACGATTTTGCGCCAAGGTCAAGCCTTCCGCGCCACCAACACCTGGCGTAAAAGCCACGCCGCCCCACTACTGCCCCGTAATATTTAGGCCTACTACCAGCACAACCACTGACATAGCCGAGACGGATACGCGGCCATATGCTTTTAGGGCTGCTGCGTGGTGAGCTTTTCGTAGTTGGCAAACAACAGCTCCTGGCGCTGTCGAACAGTTGTGAGTTTGCGCGGTGCACCGAACGCTTTGTCTATTTCTCGGTCGAGTGCGTCGTGGGCCTTGATTAGTTCGGGCGTCATTGCAAGCGGATTGTAGTGCTTGGCGAGGGAGCGTTCTGGGTGCAGCGCGCGAGCGTCGAGCACCTTTTTGCCCGCTTTAATAATTCGCAGCCGCGTCGAATGGCCTAAGACTGGAAGAGGAAAGTTGTTCCACGTAATGGTGCTGGAAAAGCTAACGTCTGACTTTAATCGGCCTCCAACAGTCTTCATCCATGTAATGAACATGGAGGAAGAAGCTACCGCAAAAATAAACCCTTCGGGATCAAGCGCTCCATAGACTTTGTTGGAGATGATCGTCTTCGGTTCAAGCATGTCTACTGGCAAGTAGCGTCGGTTTTCTGAACTTACTTCCGGGATAGCTACGAAGGGGAGGTCGGAAGTAAAACCGATTTGGCGGAAAAGGTGGTGGTGTGGGAATTCACGGGTAGTTTTCGCTTTTGATTTCGCGCGTGATGTTTCAACGGCCTTTACTCGCCGTTTGAGCTCTGGGGACTTTTCGTAATCATCAGGATCGATGTCGGCTAGCCACAAGCACCATCGCTGCTTGTTGTTAATCAATTCAGTAGAGCCAATGTAGCGCCGCAGGTACTTCGACAAGATAGGGTCGTTCTTGACCTCTTCATATTGTTCGGCAGAAACAATGAAGTTTCCTCCATCAGTTGCCTTAGATCCATACTCTACCTCGGGTAGAGCTGGAGAGAGGGGAGATGAGGTCTTTCCAACAAGGACATTAGGGCCATCGACTAAGTAGGCATTGATACCTTCGTGAACTGCAATAACAACAGGGTCATCTTTAATGCTGGGATAATCCCATAAGCGGGGTGTGGGGCTTGTTTCTTTGTCGAACCCGATGATTACACAGTGAACTGCTGCTTTACCGGGTGCCTCAGAGTCCCAAGCAAACGTGCGGTGAGCAAAGCGGATACGCCACCCTGCCTTGAAAATAGGGCTGAACAGGCGTGCAGGCTGATCTCCCTGGGTAATCGAATTCGTAGTGACAAAAGCAAAGGCTCCTGGGCGGTTAGCAAAAAAGCTGAGCGCTTTAGCATGCCACCCTGTTACAAAATCGAGTCGAGAAACCTGTATGCCACCCCACGCGGCTTTGAGATCCTCTAGTTGTTCCGGTGTTCGTGTGTGGTCCCCAAGGAAGGGAGGATTGCCGAAGAGGTAGGCTTTAGCGGCGGAAGCCGGGAGTATATCCGCCCAATCAAGCTGCAGGGCGTTGCCGTGGACAATGTGGGCGGTGATCTTAATCGGCAACCGTTCAGGAGGCCTGCCGACAGCATTCGCCAACTCTTTATTTGCCTGGTGGTCAACTAGAAACATGGCGGTCTCGGCAATCTTGGCAGGCCACCAGTTCAACTCGAAGCCGTAGAACTGGCCGATGGATAGCTTCTGCTCCCACTCAATATTTAACGACATGCCGGTCTCACCGCGACGCTGACGAATTGCGACAATCACGTCTGTTTCGATCCGACGCAATTCCCGGTAGGCGAGCAGGAGGAAGTTTCCGGAGCCGCAGGCCGGGTCACAGAAGACCAGTTCGGAGAGTGAGTCGCGGAAGCGCTCTAATGCGGCTACCGACGTCGACGGAGAAGACACCAGCTTGTCTGCCTCCGCTCGAAGCTCGTCTAGAAAAAGCGGACCGATGGTCTTCATAATGTTGGCCTTGGAGGTGTAGTGTTCGCCGTCGCTGCGGCGTGCTTCCTTCGATTTCACCAACTGGAACAGCGAACCAAAGACGGAGACGTCAATGGTTGACCAATCGAAGTCGCAGGCAGCAAGCAGGGCTTCGCGCATCTGGTAGTCGAAGTATTCTGAGGCCAATGGTTCAACAAATAAGGCACCGTTGACATACGGGAACTTCGCCAACGTTGACGGCAAACGCTTAGGCCGCTTTTCCGGGGCGGTATTGAGCACACTAAATAGCTCATTGAGCTGCGGGCCGAGAGACTCTGGGGTGGTTTCATTGCGCACAAAGTCGGCAAATAGGTGCGGGGTATCCCAAAGTCCTGCGTCGTCGCCGAAGAGCAGGAAAAGGATACGGGTGAGGTAGATAGAGGTGCGCATGACGCGCTCGTCTTCTTCCTCCGGGGTGGTGGGCGCGTCATCGCCGACTGCCTCGTCCACGTCGTCGCCGTTCATAGCGCGGAAAAGTTCCACCATTAACCGGGAGGCTACCAGGGACGCCTTTTCTTCTTCCCGGTAGACGGTGGTTTCATAGTCAGCGAGAAAAGCAAGCTGCTCGACGTGCTCGTCAATCTCGGCTAAGGGGAAAGTGATGTCCCAGTCTGCGCTATCGCCTACATAGGTGCGGTTAAGGCGGGTTACCCGCAAGGTCTCGAAGTTGGAACAGATGACGTAGGCCGGCATGTGCGAGTTAGCAATAGTACCGCCTAGCAGATAATCCAATGCTTGGGCGTGGGCGTCGTCGAGCGGGACGCCGAGGGACTTGGCTTCGCCTATGACTTTGCCCGGCATGAACATGTCGATCTTGCCGGTGCGTCCGGTTGAGGCGCGTTTAGCGCTGCGCTGATACAAGTACAAATCGCGGGCGTTGACGCCGAAGCAGTCGAGCAGGTCGCCCCAGAACTGTTGGTCGTGACTTGACTCAGTCGCAGGCCGGTTTTCCGCCTCCCATTGCTTAATGTGGGCAAGCCACCGGAGTTTGAACTCGGTGAGGTTGTGGCGAATGGTAGCGCGGTCAAAAACAGTCGTAAGGGCCATAACCATCAAGCATATAAGCTCACACGCTGCCCGCCTGGCCGTACGGGCGCGTTAAGCCACTTTCCAGCTTGAGAAGGCTGTATATCACCTACGGTATACACATTCTTATTCTTAGAAAATGCAGCAAACAGGCTGTTTGCCCTTCCGATAGGATGGGCGCCAACCCCAAAAGAATAAGAGGAATGTATACGACCATTACCCGCGCCGCGCTCGCAGTTGTTTTTTAGCCTTAATCATCCAGACCACCCGCCGCGAACGGTCACAAGACCGCACGTTCTTCGCTGCGCTTGGGGCAGCATAAGCGCAGCAATGATCCTTGTCCCCTCTTTCCTTTTTGTCCATGCAGGACTCTCACGGGAACTGGCCGCACTGCTCATTCCCTTCGGTCCACTAGCCCTGTGGATTTGCATTTTCGGAGTCCGGCTCAGTGCAAGAAGTAGGTAAAACCACGTGCTGGCGAACATATGCTTTAGCGTATGGCGTAACATACGCTTTTGTATATGGCTCGCCATACGCCTGGACCGACGGGTGCGAATTTTTACCCATACGCCTGTACAGATCATCCAATCCGTACCGGCCGCTCATTGCAATACTCCATGCTGCCTTCAATATTCCCCTTTAAAGGGCCGGATTGTTCGATTACTTTTCTCGGCTAGTAAAGAACGGATATAGCCAATAGATTACGGCAGCAGAAGCTAAAGAAACGATGCAAGTGATAGTAATACCTTGCCTCGAGTCAATCCCATCAAACATAATCCCAGCAATCGCCAATACAAACATAAAGGTCATCAGGGAGGTGAAATAACGCGTCATAATAGTCCTTTCAGTTATGTTGTATTCTTATCCACTCATTACCCGTTACCTTGTGAGTGTCCCTGATAATGGGGATAGTCGCTGGTCCCGGTATGGCTTACT
>NZ_JASBOI010000029.1:0-9291 GCF_039907245.1 Corynebacterium sp. c24Ua_83
TTGGGCATGGAAAGCGGCGTAGACAGCCTTTTCTGCTTCACTCAAACCAAGCTCCTCTGGAGGTTCCAGCATTTCCTTTGCCAGTTTCTCCACTTGCTTGATGGAGAGATAACTGCGGCGGCGGGTGGTGGTCTTAGGTAATTGAACGCTAACCACAGGGTTTACAGCGATCATTTCAGCATCTACTGCGTACCCGAGCGTTCCTCGGAGAACACCCACCGCTCGTTGGATCGTTCTGTTGCCTACCTTGTCGCTAGACATGGCAGCGATCCATTTAGACACATCTGATTTGCGGATGTCAGAGATTTTCCATTCAGCCCAATGCGGCTCAACGTGGACTCGCCAAAGACTCAATCGGTCATCGCGAGTCTTTTGCTTGTTGTTTACTGCGGTGGGCTCCCACTCATTGAAGACATCCCTGACCAAGCGTTGGCCAGATGCCTTATCGCGGTATTCTCCACGATTCACTTGGGCGGTAATAGAGTCTGCGAAGTTCCTAGCATCTAACTTGCGAGCAAAGGACCTGCTAACCTGTTTGCCGTTCGCTTCGTTCCACCGGACTGACCATCTCTTTCCTAGTCCGTGTCGCTTAGTTTTTCCACCGTGTCTGGTAAACCAAAGATCTTGGATTATTGGGTTACCCGTAGTTCGAGTGAAAGTTGGCATAGTTCGTTCTTCTCGCCGCTTAGCTTTCGTACTCAGCGACGGTGTCGAGTTGACGCTTCAGTTCGTATGCGGTCGGCTGAAACTTTTCAATTTTCTCTGCTGCGCACACAAACTGTTCTGAGCATCGGTCAAACATAGCCATTTGAGTGGGGTCCCAGTCGGGGTCCTTAGGTTGGTTGACGAAGGTATCTATTCCCTTGGTTACACGACGGCTCAAGTCTGCAAATCGGTCTAATAGAAGGCAGAGCTCCCCAACATTCAAACCTACGGTATAGGCCTTAGCCTGCAAGGGAGCGTCATTATCGAATTCGGCAATTTGGTCTAGTGAGAGTCCGTAAGTACGTGCCAGCGCACGCGCTTCTGAGAAGGAGAGAGTCCTCGTCCCGCTTTCTATCTTAGAGAGGGTGGTAGGGCCAAAAGAGTTGCCCAACCATTCTGATACTCGATCTGCAGCGGATAACTGTGTGTACCCCGCCTTCAGTCGGGCTTCGTATAAGTACTGACCTAGTGCTCTCTTTGAGGTGTTAATTCCAGTGTTGTCCACTGTTTCTCCCACGCCTTTCTGAACTCGATGGAAGTTATCTTCTTCATTGCTATTAACGCAATATGCTTGCGACCACAGCATACTAACGCTAATGTCGGACTTGCCATGATCGAAAGTCTATGCGAAAGGAGCATATCATGGTAATTCTCACGACCGAGCAAGTGGCTACTCGCACAGGAATCTGCGAGGCAACACTGAAGTATTGGCGCGAAGCTGGAGAAGGTCCAAGGTCTTGGAAGATTGGGCGACGCACAGTCTATGACGAAGCAGATGTCCTAGCTTGGCTTGAAGCTCAGAAGGAACAGACAAGCAGAGGGGGAATGGCGTGAAGCTGCTGTAGGGACTCGTCTTCGTAGAAAGGACCGTAATTGAACTCAAAAAATGAAAAGACCCCACGATTCGATGCCGCGAATCATGAGGTCGATAGGAATGCAATGCAACATTCGGACTCCAGAATACAGTCAGATCGGCCTGACAAGCTAGATGCTCGAAGGATTCAAATGCTTCCAGCCTCGAAGGTCAAGATGGAAAAGATCAATTGGCTAGTGGATCAGTGGATTCCAGCGAGCTCATTGACTCTTCTAGCTGGTCGAGAGGGTATCGGTAAATCGACAATCGCCTGTTACTGGGCAGCGGCCGCAACAAGAGGTGATCTAACTGGAACCCCGATCAACGTCGCATACGTCGCTTCAGAGGACAACATCGCTACAACGGTAGTCCCGAGGCTCAAGGCGGCAGGAGCAGAACTTGAAAGAGTCCTCTTCCCAGAGGTGGAAATCACCTCGCCGGGTGATCCTGGCACAACAACCTCGGTGGCTCTTTCACTTCCAGGTGACTCGATGCAGCTTGCCAAGAGAATCAAGGAGGATTGTGTTGGTTTGCTGATCCTTGATGCGGCAAAATCCGTCATGTCAGAACGGCTCGACGGCAACAAAGACACGGATATTCGCCAGTTTCTAGAACCTCTTTCAAAAATGGCCCAAGAAGCTAACTGTGTTGTCCTGGGGTTGGTTCATTTCGGCAAGAAAGATGGAGCCGATACCGGAAAGTTGATCCTGGGATCGGCTGCGTGGTCACAGGTCGCCCGGTCGGTGCTAGCTGTGCGGCAAGACCCGGACTCGGGGACACTCTTTGTCTCCAATGCCAAGGGGAATCTCTCACGAAAGACTGTTTCAAGAATGGCTACTGTGGAATCGGCCGAGGTCGGCCTTCCCGATGGTTCCGTTGAACATGTTGGGGTGCTTAATTGGGGCAACTACTCAGATCACGATGGATCTCATTTGGCGAGTCTTCTAGATACCGATGGCGATCCAAATATGAGCGACGCTGAAATCTGGCTGTGGGATCTGCTTGAGATGAAGGGGAGTATGAAGAAGCGAGATGTCCTCACGCAGGCACACAAGGACAATATTGCTGCCCCCCGAACCATACAAAGAGCATTCGCAAAGATAGGCGGAGTAAGCGAATACAGTGGCTTCCCACGGATGGCTACTTGGAGTCTTCCGTCTAGCACCTCTCAGAATGGTTCATCAGACTAGGAAAACTCAGTTGAGCCAGTGTTGGCCAAGCTGGCGGTTTGGCTAACACGGTGGCGTAACTGTGGGACCTTGGATGACCTGCTAGTTTGTTGCAGGTGGTTCAACCTTGGACATCAGTTGAGCCACGCGCACGCACATGGCTCAACTGGCATCGATACAGCCCACCCCAGCTCGCTACGCCACGCGCACGTATCGACAACAATGCATCCACTCGGATACTTGCCCGTTTCACTATCGCTACGGGCAGTCGCCCTTCAAATTCACCCACACCTTTTGCACATCATGTGCTTCGGGTTGCGTTGTGACGAAATAGGTTACTGTGGATGCATGGAGACACCCCCAGAAACCACGCCCTTACGCTGCGTTGAATGCGGTATGCGACTGTTCTACGCAGGGGTGGGGCGTAAGCCTCGCTACTGTAGCCAAACCTGTCGCAGCCGCGCCTGGGAAAAACGTCGCGCAGCCCGTGACGGATTGATCGCCCAGGAGGTCGTGGAACGTCCCGTAGAGGTCTACAAACCCATCGATGCCGAGCAGGTCACCCAGTGGCTAAGTGGACACCCACGGCGGCTATCCGCGGTGTTGAAAATGATGGAGTGGACAGACGAACATCTTGCGGCATTCCGCACCGGATTAGAGCACAGTGCCGAGGAGTTAAGCCTGATTCCTATAGAGGAAAAAGAACGACTCGAGTCCGCCTTACGGGAGACGTTTCGCCTCAGGGATGCTCTTGCTTATCAGCAACACCGGCTACGCGAACAGAAGAAGGAAAACGCCGCACTTCGGCGAGAACTCGAACGGTCCAATAGTCGCGAACGACCCGATAGTCGCAAACGCCCCAATAACGCAGAAGCCCCCACACCTGTTGCAGAACAACGCCCCGCCGCCAAGGCCGCGCCACTGCCTACGTTTAGCGGGGAGACTAAGACCACCAAAGTGGCCGGCCAACTAGTCACTGTTCCGGCCCATTGGAACCGTAAAAAGATTCGTCAATGGATGCGGGACAACGGACGGTAGAGCCTGTAAAAACCAACCTGTTTTGTCACAACGTAACCCGACGCACATGATGTGCAAACGGTGTGGGTGGATTTGAAGGGCGACTGCCCGTAGCGATAGTGAAACGGGCAAGTAGCCAGGTGGATGCATTGTTGTCGATCCGGTCGCGATGGGACTGGAATCTAGAGCTTGTCGAACAGGTGTGGGTAGCGCTTCTTCATGGCTGCGCTTAGGGAGGGGTCAGTCAGTAGACAGGTCAGTTGGGTGAGGATGTCCTCCGGGTGAGCGCTGAGCGCATGGGTGAGGGCATCACCGATACTGTCGTCGAAGTTCTTCTTGAGATTGGTGATTGCGGCAACCATTTCACGACCGGCCGGCGTGAGAGCGTGGAGGGTTGCTCGTTTATCTGTGGTGGACTGGGAGGTCATTGTCAGCCCTTTGGATGCGAGAGTGGTGAGCAGGCGACTGGGGCTGCCGGATTCGCAGACGAGGTAATCGCCGACTTCTCGAGTGCTCATCGGGCCGTAGGTGCCGATGACTTCGATGGCTTCGGCTTGGGAATTGGTCAGGTCCAGCTGTGCAAAGAGGTTGTTGAGTTGTCGGTTTCCTTGCCGTTGGAGGGCGAGGATCAGGTAGCGGAACTCTTCAGGGTGGTCGGCAATGGTCTTGTTCATGAGGAGATGTCGTGTGGGGAGGAGTTGTTGAGGGTCTGGGCGAGGCGGGTCAGGCGTTTGTGGGGGACGAGCGAGGCTTCGTGGTCACCGATGATGGCGGTGAGGACACCGTGCTGGTTGATGGTGTGGGCGACCGTCGTGCCGCGAGGATCTGGGGTGAGGGTGAAGGTGGATTCTTCGGTGAGGCCCGGGATCTCAATATGAAACGTGATGACGTCAGGGGAGGGTTGCGTGTAGGTTAACTTTCCTTTCATGAGGCTACGGATGGTTACGGAATGCGCACCGTCGGAATCTTCTGGCCCGATATTGCTGAAGGCAGGGTTCCATGTGGAGAGATTGCTGATGTCGAGCAGGATTTTTCTAATCATAGACGGATCATGCTCAAGAGTAATAACTGCGGAGTTCTGAGTATTTAATGACATGGCATGAATAATAGGTGATCACCCAGTAAAAAGGGAATTGGTGCTAATCAAGCTGGAATTATGTAACAATCTACCCCCAATATTGGGTACTTTACCGTTCGTGTGGAGCGCTTTTCCGGCCTGAATTATAAATACCAATGACGCAACAATGATGTTGTGTCACGGGTATTTCTTGAAAGGATCTAACCATGACCCGCATGCTGACCGACATTCCACAGACCAACGACACCAAGACCACCGCTCGCCTCCGTGCAGAAACCCACCTGGCTCCCATTGAAGACATCGTCGCGGATATTGCCGCCGGCAAGATGGTCGTTCTCGTCGACGATGAAGATCGAGAAAACGAAGGCGACCTCATCATGGCCGCCGAAGCGATCACTCCCGAGACTGTCAACTTCATGATCACCCAAGGCAAGGGATTGCTGTGCGTTCCCATGACCGCTGAGCACGCCCGCACCCTCAACCTCGCTCCCATGGTCGAACGCAACGAAGACGACTTCGGCACCTCCTTTACCGTCTCTTGCGATGCCATCGCCGACTTCGGTATCACCACCGGCATTTCCGCCTCCGACCGCGCCGCAACGATCAACCTGTTGGCCTCCGGGGGAGTAGCCAGCAACTTCCACCGCCCCGGCCACGTCTTCCCACTCATGGCACGCGAGGGCGGCGTGCTCACCCGCATCGGCCACACCGAAGCAGGCAGTGACCTCGCCGCCATGGCTGGATTCGCGCCTGTGGGAGCCATCGTCGAAATCATCGGCGACGACGGCGAAATGCTGCGCCTCCCACAGCTCGTGGAATGGTGCGCCGAACGCGGCATCGCACTATCCACCATCGAACGCTTGCGCACCTACCGCCAAGAACAGGTCGCCGCCGGTGTCGCGATCACCCAACGTCCCGACGGCTCCCCACTGGCCACCCCCCTGACGAGCGTGAAGTAAGTGCCACCATGGTCAACTACAACACCACCCGCATCGGGCAATCCACCCGCAAAATATCGACCCCTCGCATCCACGACCTCGTCCTCCGACACGTCGGTTATGTCGAAGGATTAGAGAATATCCCGCGCACAGGACCGGTCATTCTCGTCGCCAACCACTCGTCCTACATGGACCACTTCGTGATGAAAACCCTCGCCGAGTCTGTTCGCCCCGGCCGCGTCTGGTTCCCGACAAAGGCGGAAGCCTTCGACACCTTCTTGTCGCGCGTCTGGCACGAATCCATGGACTGCTACCCCGTGGACCGCAACGCGCCCAGCGAAGAAATCTTCCAACGTGCCCGCGACGTCCTGGATCGTGACGACACACTCGTTCTCTACCCCGAAGGCACCCGCAACACGGGAGATGGGCTCCTCCCGTTTAAGTCCGGAGCGTTCCGGATGGCATTGGCCAACAAGACGCCCGTCATTCCCGTCGGGATGACCGGCCTGGCCGAGGTGCTTCCGAAGGGTGCGTCCATTCCCCGCCGTCGGTTGCTCTCTGTCGCGATTGGTCAACCGTTAACGGTTCCGACCAGTGGTGATGAACGTGCCCGAGCGCGCGCCATGCGCGATGACGCTTTCGACAAGATCTCTGGTCTGAAGTACCGCTCCAGTCACGTCACCGCGAAAGATTCCGGCCAAGCACTCGACGGGATGGTTACGCTCTCCCAGACCATGGTGGCTGAGAACCTCACGGTGGACGGAAACCTGCCCGCCGAGGTCGTCTCCCGGATTCAGCTTCTGCTGAGAATTGCAGATAAAACGTCTCGACGGCGCTTGGACTTGCAGGTACAGAAAACACGCATCGACGGCTTCCGCGCCTTAAACTCACTGACTCCCGTGGGCACGATGGTGCGTGCCGCTGCCGTGAATCAAAAAGCCGATCGACTTTCCGACCTGCATTCGTCCTACGACTTCGCGGCCTACCTCGCTGGCCGTAGCTCTCTCGTCCTGCCGCCATGGATGGGAGGCGGCACAGGCAAAGCGAGCACACACTTCAAGCGTGCCGTCGCCCGCGAAGGGCAGATGACATCACAGGCCTATGTGGGGCTTGCGGAGTCTCTGGCTGCCGCCGGTGACACCTCCGGCGCCGTCGACGCCTACGAACACGCACTACACAACATTGATGCTGCTGATCCCCGAGGAGTCGCGCGCAAAGAGAAGATCTCTGGTGCCTTAGCCCAGCTCACCGGCGCAGCACACGGGAGGCCATAACTCATGATTCTTACATTTGTTCAGCGTCACGCCAAGCTCGTGATTCTCTTGTGGGCAGTAGTGTTCGTCCTCAGCGCGGTCGGCGCATGGCATCTTAACGACGCCGTCAAAGCCGGCGGCTTCAATGACCAACACGGTCAATCGTTCGCCGGCCAAGACGTCAACCGCGAGGCCTTCGGCGATGCCGACAATGAACTCTCCGTCGTGCTCACCTCCGACGAGACCGTTGATTCTTCAACACTGGATGCCGTGGAAACTGCCATCCACGAGCTGCCACACGTTGAGTATGTGACGGATGGACGACAAGTCGCGCAGCTCGGCTCTGACTCCGGGCAGACGCAGATTGTCCAAGTCGGCTTCGACGCCGACAACACGACGACACAGAACATGGTGCCCACACTCCGCGACAAAGTCGCCGAGGCTGTCGACGGCACCGCGGTAGACAATCACGTTACGGGCGCTGCGGCACTGGACTATGACCTGAATATTCAGTCCCAGCAAGATGCCCTGCACGCGGAAATGATCGCTTTCCCGCTGCTCATCCTCGTGCTGCTGTTCATCTACCGCGCCGTCGGTCCGACCGTGGTCACGCTGATCACGGCAGGCATCTGCCTGGCGGGAACACAAGGTGCCGGGACGGTCTTGGCTCAGTTCATGGATGTGTCGAACATGTACGTCACGGGTGCATCATTGATCGGCTTGGCCGTGAGCGTGGACTATTGTCTCTTCCTCATTGCTCGTTACAAAGAGAACATCCACGCTGGGGTGGACAAACCGGAGGCATTGCGCCTGGCGACGCATACCGCGGGGCATGCCATCCGCTTTGGCGGCCTGAGCGTCATCGCCGCCTTGTGCGCCCTGTTTATCGCTCGGAATATGGTCTTTTCTTCTATTGCGTTGGCAGGGATCATTGTGACGACGATTGCGCTGCTTGCTCTCTCCACCCTGGTGCCGGCCATCATCACCGTGCTCGGCGACCGACTCTTCTTCGGCAAACTGCCGGGCTTCCACGACGCGCTGGTTATCGAGGAGGAAAAAGATTCACCGATGCTCCGCGCCGCACTGACCAAACCAGCCATCGTGGCTCTCGCGGTCGTCGTGCCACTGCTCGTATGTGCCGCACCGTTGGCGGGAATCAAGCTGCAGGTCCCAGTCGCCAGCGCGTCGATCCTCCCAGAGGGCAAGGATTCCCGCGAGGGCATCGAAGCGATCCAGTCCGAACTCGATGCCCGCGCCTTGTTCCCCACGAGCGTGACCTTCGAAGGGGCACCGGGCGAATCAGCTGAAGACGTGCAGGCGAAAGCCACAGCATTTGCCGACCAACTTGGTGGCGTCAGCAACGTCGATCAGGTGCTTGTCCCGGGGACGCCAGAGAAAAAGTTCTCCCCCTACCCACTATCGGGATCGCAACAGTCAGTGAATTACTCTCGCGTGCTCGTCACCTCGACGGGACTGCCGGATTCTGATGACGCCCACGAGATGATCCGAGATATTAAAGATCTCACAGGCGACCAGGCTGATGTCTACGTCTCGGGAGCCACCGCCCAGGGGGATGATTTCGACCGTTTGGTCGAAAGCTCCATTCCCTGGATCATCGCAGCCGTGGTGCTCATCTCGTTGGCTCTGCTGGGCTGGGCATTCCGCTCGTGGCGCCTGCCCGTCCTCGCGGTTGCCCTCAACGGACTGGTGGTCTCTGCGGCGATGGGGCTGTTGTCCTTTATATGGAAAGCCGTGACGGGTGATTCCATCAACTCGGTCACCCCGATCGTTATCTTCGCCATCGTCTTTGGCCTATCGATGGACTACATGGTGCTTATGGCGTCCCGTATGAAAGAAGAGTTTGTTAAGACCGCGCGTCATAGACATGCCATTTCTCTCGGAATCGCGAAGACATCGCGGTTGGTAATCTTCGCGGCGATCATCATGATCGGAGTATTTCTTTCGTTCATGGTTGCGGAGATCAGCATCGTGCGTGAAATTGGTTTGGGTCTCGCCATGGCTGTGGCAATGGACGCGTTGATTGTCCGCCCACTCCTGTTGCCCTCGGTTCTCACACTCATCGGCCCCAGTGTGTGGGGTGGATCACCTAGTATTACGGCAGATTTGGGAGGAGGTGCGGACGATGACATCCGATGCCCAGAGTCAATCCCCATGGCTATTTGATAACGCTGACATTGTGAACATCTACCCAGTGCAACTGATGCATTCCTCGGACAACGACTAGACGTGCGTAGGTATGCGATGCGTTGAGGAAGTT